>JAAWGB010000081.1 GCA_022795075.1 Clostridia bacterium
ACAGTTCACCAACAACATTTAAAATTACAAAAGACTAGAATAACAATATTGTTCGGATTTGAATGTGACCGAAATAGCTTTAGAAATATTTAAAATACAGCTGAAAGGGTCCTGTTTTCGGGTATCGTTCAGCTGTATTTTTAATATTTCTTAGCGTCATGTAGGGTAACCGAAAATCCGAATCAATATTGTTATTTTAGTCTTTGAATCATCTAATTTATTCTCAGTGAACTGTAACATAAAGCAAGAAATAAAATCGTATACTATATTGACGTAATTCTAGTTTATTGATAAAATAAAAATGCAAATTTAAAATTATTTTAACAATACTAAATAACAGATTTTATAAAAACAATACTTATAAAAAGATGAATACTATGTTTAAAAATAGTAAATAATAGCAGTAGAAAAAAGTGTCTAAAAAAGAAGAAAAAACAAAAGAAAGAGGAGAGGATTGTATGAAAAATAGAATAAAACGAAAGAAAAAAGAAAATGGAATTACATTAATTGCATTAGTGATTACAATAATTGTATTATTAATTTTAGCAGGAATAGCAATAGCTACTTTAACAGGAGAAAATGGAATTTTAAATAAAACCAACAGTGCCAAAGAAAAAACGCAGAAAGAAACAGCAAAAGAAAAAGTACAATTAGCAGTAATGGGAAGTTACGGAAGTGATGGAAATTTAGACTATGATGAATTAAAAGATAATTTAAAAAAAGTAGAAGGAATTAGTTATGTGCCAACTAAGATAACAAAGGAAAGTTTTCCATTAGATGTATATGTAGATAATTATAAAGTAACAATTGAAGTAAATGGAAATGTAACAGTGGAAGACCAAAAAACAGATAATATTCCAGAACCACCAAAAGCAACAACACTTGATGAAGCAAGAGAACTAGGAACAACATTAGATGAAAAAAATCCAGTAACTATTAAAGATAAGTATGGTAATAAAATAGTTGTACCAGAAGGATTTAAAATAGCAGATGACTCAGCAGAAGATGTAACTAGAGGAGTTGTAATTGAAGATGCAAGTAATTTGGAAACCAAGGGAAGTCAATTTGTATGGATACCAGTAGGAGAAATAAAAGGAGCAAATGGAGTTACTAAAACCATAAATTTAAATCGATATACATTTGCAGGAGATGGAACGCCTACACCACAAGGAGAAAATGTAATTGATAGTTATTTTCAAGAACTAGCAACATCTGATAGAGGAAATACAACAGCCAAAGATATTGAAGAATTTAAGACAAGTGTAACCAAAAATGGAGGATATTATATAGGAAGGTATGAGGCAGGAGATTCATCTGCTACAGCAAATAGAACGGATTCTGCTACCAAAACAAATATACCAGTATGTAAACAAGGTCAATATGTATACAATTATGTAACACAGCCAGAAGCAGCGACTTTAAGTAAAGATATGTATCAAAATAAAACTTTTACAAGTGACTTAATCAATACCTATGCCTGGGATACAGCTATCATATTTATACAAGAATTTTCAGGAGATAATGATTATTCAAAACAATATAGATTACAAGGTACTCTAGCAAAAACAGGAGAAGCAACTGATGGAACAAATAAAGATGTGAGATGTAACATTTATGACATGGCAGGAAATACTTATGAGTGGACAACAGAAACATCTAGTCATAGTAGCACCCCTTGTGCAGGTGAAGGAGGTAGCTATCTTTACACAAGTGATGTTACAAGTCTTCGATATCGTAGTGCAGTAAGCTATAGTCAAGAAAGCCATTCATTTCGTATAGCACTTTATTTGTAAAACGAATATTGAAAAATAACACATAAATGAATAAAAATATGAGAAAAACAAGATAAGAGGAGTCTATTTTTGGACATCCTCTTTTATTTTTATAAATTTATCGTAGAATTCTGGAATTTGTTTTTGTAAACGGATGGGTCTTAAATTTAAATCAGTAAAGCAATGTTTTGTTTCTCCAGTTAAAACTAAATTACCAGTTTTTTGGTTGGTCATTTGATAACCCATTGTTAGACGAACACCGTTAAAATCTTTGACAAAAGGTTTGATTTCAATAATATCATCAAAAGTTACATGTAATTTATAATCACAATTCACACCAAGCACAGGAATCATAACTCCTTGTAATTCAAAGGCAGAGTAGGGCATACCATTTGCATCTAACATTTGACATCTAGCTTCTTCTAAAAATCGAATATAGTTAGAATGATGAACAACTCCCATTCGATCGGTTTCATAATAATTGATTCTTCTTTCAAAGGTAAATTCCATAAAATCGCATCCTTTCAAAAAAATATTATAGCGAAAAGAAATTTTATTGTCAAATATTGAAAAAGGAAACATAAAGTGGTATAATAAAAATTAAGAACTTTGGTAGAAAGGCTCTAGATATAGAGGAGGTAAAAGATGTATACTTTGAATCAGAAATGGGTGGTTGGAACGATTAAAATTCGGAACATGTTTGAAGAAATGAAGGAAATTGACAGGAAAAATCTACTTGCTTTTTTAGAAGAAGAAAAAGAAAAGGAGGAAAATCCTATTCAAAAACAGGACTATGACATTTTGATTGCAAGTATAATGGGAATAGAAGCCCTTATAATTGAAAACGAAAGGATCCAAGTAATCTTTAATAAGGAAGCAAGATGGAGAGGAGAATGTGAGGCCGAAATAACGAAAAATGAGGCAATGATTCGAAAGTTAAAAGAATTCTATAAGAAATTAAACAAATTGATAAGTTTAAAAGTATTAGGTATCCCAGGTTAGAGATACCTTTTCAATGTTTGAGTGAACGGTAACCTTAAAATGGTCACCGTTCACTCAAACATTATATGGCATAACATTTCCTTTAAATGCTTCTACAAAAGCTTGATATACATTTATTTTTTGTTTCTTATATGTATTGATAGAACTTCTAATTGTTGCATATATTTCTGAACCATCTTTACTTCTAAATTTTCCTATCTTTTGTTTTATTTTTATATTTCTTTGGTCTGTTTCTGCTTGATTATTTGTTGCTGGTACTTTAAAATCTTTTAGGAAATATAATATTTCTTCTCTTTCTTCATCATATACTGGATTTTTCTCATCTTTCATCCATTCATGTTTCCAATTATATAATATGTCTTCATATTCTCTCATAAGTGCATGGTATATGTTTGTATCAAATTTTATTATTCCGTTTTCTTTGAATTCATTTCTTAACATATTACACTTACTTAAAAATTTTGCCATTTTCTTTGGATATTTATGTTTTACATTATCACATATCCCTTTTAAATATCTTTGTATATGTGATAAACATTGTGAAAATCCTGTTCCAAATCCATTATACAAATTGGTTCCATCTTTTATTATGATTCCCATGTAGGAATTGAAAAAATTTATTTTCTCTAAGTCTTCATGTTTCTTACTTTTTATCGTCCATAATCTAGTATGTGTGCCATTACAAGCACACAACTCACTATAAAATTCTCCATTTACTTTTATTTGTGATTCATCAAAATGTGAATAATATGAATTTAAAAGCTCTTTTTCTATATGTTCAAGTTCTGGTTTCATTTTTTCACTTATATTTTTTGACCATTTCATTAGTGTTCCTTTTGATAAATTTATGGTATCATTCGTTATACTTGAAATGATATTTTTTACGGCATCTGTTGAATTATAAGCTTCGTACATTAAGTCTATTGCGAACGCTTTTATATTATCTCCATACACAATATTTTTCTTATGTTTGTGAGGTACAATAATTTTTCCATCTTCATTTGGATAATATAGATAATCTGTTACAGTTACAACAATTCCAATATATATTTCTCTACACTTATGTGGTTTACTATTTTTATTTGTTTCATTTTTATTTATTTCTATTGGTGGGTTTATTTGTACTTTTTTACTTTCTAATATTTTATCTAATTTCTTTTTGTCTAGGTTATAACCTTTATGTCCGTTTCTGTCCACCTCTTAGTTTATTTGATTTTTCTCTTCTATTTATTATAACTTTTTTAAAGCCATCTGTACTAGATGGCTTGCTTGAATTAGAACTATCTTTATTGGCTTGATTTTTTAATCTTGTTACTTCTTTCTTTAATTTTGAATTTTCATTTTCTAAAGATGAAACTTTATTTTCAAGAAATTTAATTCTATCATTTAGTTTTTTCTTTTCTCTTTTATGTTTTTCTCTTTCTTTTTTTATTTCACGTGATAAATCATCACATTTTTGAATTAAATCTTGAATTTGTTTAAACATCTGATTATTATAGTCACTTGTCATGATTCATCACCTTCCTTTGAGAGTATTATATAATATTTATAAGAAAAATAATATAACAGAAATATTATTT
>JAAWGB010000082.1 GCA_022795075.1 Clostridia bacterium
TGCTTATACTTTGCTTTTTGTGTTATACTTTTCATAAGAAGTACCTCCGATATATTTAAGTTTGGTCACTTAAAATTTATCATTTTTTGGTGCTTCTTTTAATATTTTTTCTAATATTGGGTGTGACATATCTATTTTAAACCTATACACGCCCAAAAAATTTTTTCGTTGATATTTAGGCGTTTTTAAGCAATTTTAGTGTGGAATTTTAAACTTTTTATTGCTTTAAGTTATTGTATTTATTTTTGTTGAAAATGTAAATTATGAGGATATAATCTTAGAATGTTAAATTTCACTAACTAAAAAGAATTGAAGATAGGAAGTAAAGTGTAAAAGATTTTGAACTTATTGCTTTTCGTAAAGTGTTAAATATTTATTACGAAAAGTTAAAAAATACAATAAAAAGATAGCAAACGCTTTTTATACTCTTTAATACTTATTTATAAGATAACAATATAATGACTTTTTATATTTTAGTTTATATTATATTTTGCATTACTACTCTGTAGTATATAATTTTACTAGTTATTACAATTTACAATGCTTGCTCTGAAGAAATAAAATTTCAGATTTATTTAGTTTAGATTTACTAATACACGCTTATTCAAACTACATTATTTACATTTTTAAAACTTTCTTAGAATACAAAAAGAGAAGATTACAATCTTTTCTTTTGCTGGTGTAAAATTAAGTTTGTTAATTAGTTACTTATTTCATACTATAAATAGATTTACCAAACCCAAAGGTTCATTCTTGCACCTGCACCGTTTGTTTCTACATTCCAATTTAGTGTTAAATATCCATATGTCCAAGCAATTGCCGCACTAGTATTATTACTAGCACCCACTACTCTATCAGCAACTTCCTTATAACCACTACCCATATTCCATACAAAAGTTGTAGTACCATCTGGTCTTAACACACTGATAGTAGATTTCTCCACGCCACCTGCACTTTCCTGCCGTACAGTATAATAAGTTATTGGGTTAGAAGAAGATGCCGCAATTTTAATAGTTTTATATGCTGAAGTATACGCATCTACCCATGCCTGATCATGTCTTAGACTACGATTAGCTTTCGCTTCAATTTCTTCAGCGACTACTTCATTGTCATTTGGATTACCATAAAAAACGACTACTCCATCATCAGAATAAAGAACATCACCAAATTCCTTTTCTTTCGATACTGTTTCTGGTTCTGCAGCAAAAGCAACAGAATTAAAAGCAAAAAGCATAACTACAGCCAGTAATACACTAAGCCACATTTTAAAGTTTTTAGTTTTCATATAAAAAAACCTCCTAATTGCATTGTGTTACCTAATTTTACACCATATTATGTGAGAATAAAAATATACTTCTCACATTAGTACAGTTTCTAAAAAGAAACTTCAAATATAGTAACATCCTAAAAATCTAATGTCAACCATCTTATTTGGCCTCTATACTCTAAAGTTTGATTGTATCAAAGCTTGTACCATTCATCTTAAATAATGACCTTTTGTCTAAATTATAATATTTATATGTTTTCAGTTATCGTTTTATATGACCGCTTATCATTAATATATTGAACTTTTATATTATCGATGATATACTTTGACTATATAATATTTTTGGGAAAGGAGAATATAGAGAAAATGAAAGTTAATTTAAATTATAAGGAAAATGAAGATTTATCTGAAGATGAATTTATTTTAGATATACAATATTCAAGTAAAAATCATAAATCGCAACATTTCATTAAATATATAAAAAGCTATGATATTGCTTATAAAAACAAAGTAATAGTAGAAAATGATGACTATAGCTTATTAGAAATTAACTGTGATGATATTATTATGTTTTATAGTAACAAAAAAAATAATTATTGTAAAACTAAAAATGGTACATATAGAATAAAAAGTAAATTATATGAATTAGAAAAAATAGACTCAAATTTTATGAGAATATCTAAAAGCACTATAGTCAATATTAAACATATAGAGAAATTTGATTTACGAGAAATTGGTAAAATAGTAATAAAATTAGACAACTCTATAGAAGTAATAGTTTCAAGACGAAGAGCTAACAATATTATGAAATTTTTAGAGGATAGGAGGATTTAAAATGAAAAAAGGATTGCTTATTTTAAATTTATTTATTTATTATATTATTGGTTTTTTCTTATTTTCAATAATTTCTTATATTACTCATATCATATTAACTGCAATTTTAATGGAAAGTGTTATATTCCCATTACAAGAAATAAGTCAAATCTCAGAATATTTAATGTGTTTTTTACCCTTGTATCTCATAATTTATACCCTTATATATTTTTTAGTACTTTATTTTAATTATAAGTATGATATTTATATAATAAAGAAATTAAATGAAAAACTTGAAGAGACAAGAGGGGGTGATAGAAGTGAAAAAAAGTAATATTATAATAATTTCAATTTTGATAATAATCTTTTCAGCTGTATTATTAGGTTTATTCTTAACTTATAAGTCTTATACTTCACCTATGTATGTTGAAGATATAGAAGAAGCTATTGAAATGCTAAAAGATGATTCTAGTGATGGAAGTTTAAGAATATTTAGACTTGCAATGTATAATGAATTAGCAAGAAGTAATAAAATGCACGATAGAAAAACGAACGAGATCCGTAAATTTTCTAAAAAAGAAATGGAACATTTTTATGAAAATACAGGAGGGAAAGAATCTATTATAAATTACATAAAAGAAATTTCTGATGATGAACAAAGAAGGAGAGAACTTGAATTTGCTCATGATTTAAAAATTATTACTAATGATGAATATATTGAATTATGGAATTATTAATAAAGCATTTAAATATTTTAGATACTAAAAAGTAGAAATCTTCCTGCTCTTATTAATAAGTTTAAAGGTAATTGAATTTTGTTTAGAGCCTTTTTACACTTATAATTTATTTCTATTATATAAAAAAAGTTGCATATTCCAAGAAAATAAAAAATCACCTATTAAAACTCAAATAAATAATCCATCCACTGTATCTAAAGTGAATAGATTATTTATTTGAGTTGCTTTATTCAATGCATTATAACTAACATTAAAATTATTCTTAAAAAATCTAAGTTATTGCTCTCCAACTAACAACAATAATATCTTCGCTCTTTATCAATATTTTTTTCCAAATCAACCACACAATAATTAGCATTAGGTAGTTCCTTTCGTAATTTTGTTTCTACTTCTGAATTACAAATGATATAAGCTCTTTTAGTAGAACTCTCCCTTATAAAATATTTAAGCTTCGTAATTTTTTCAGTGTCTATAAAATAAAAAGTATTAATAAATTTATCTTTATTGTTTGTATATTCACAAAAACTATATTCAGATAAATAAGCTCCTTTATAGTATTTGTCTACAACTTCTTTCCATCTTATACTATGTAAATATTTTAGTTTTTCTTTATTAATCTCATTATCTTCAATAACTAATATTCGATTTAATCCAAATGCAAAATTATTCAAATTTATTCTGTTTATATCATCTATTAAAATAATAATATTTCTATATTTCATTTCTTTTTGTATATCATAAATTACTGATTGAATGTATTTATTATCATGTTCTTTAAGAATTTGATAAGCTAAGTATTCAAATCCGTTTATATCAAATATTCCTATAAATCTTCTACCTGTTGTTGTAAATATTCTTTTATCTTTTATTGCAAATGATGGTGTAAAATCAACAGTATTACAGTTATGATAAAAAGCAGCTATGTTATTAATTTTAATAATCTTTCTCTATATTTTGCATTTTTATTTGATTTGTTATATTCAAAGTTTAATAATTTTACATATTGAATTCCTGATTTGCCCAATACTAACATCCATCTAATTTTTCTTAAGAAGTTTTTATCTATTAAATTTTTAATTCTATTTCTATAATACCTACTACTATTAAAGAAGTATTTCGCATCACTTACATTTAAGTACTGATACTTTGCAATAAATTTTATCAAAGAAATCTCATCTTCATTTGTCGGAAAATAACTCATAATACCACCTCCAATACCAACTAATAATTTATCAATAAATTGTCTATTGGTAAGATATTCGATAGCATACG
>JAAWGB010000083.1 GCA_022795075.1 Clostridia bacterium
AAAATAAAGAAACTAATATACATAGTAATAATATTCAGCAAAAACAAGTTTTGCTGGAGCATTTTGAAAAAATATGGAAAGAATATCCGAACAAGAAGCGGAAGGGCTAAAGCAGAAGAATATTTTTTAAAATTCACAACAACTGGAAGAAAGATAAATGGGAAAAATATTAAATTAACAGATATTCAAATTTTAAATGCAGTATGCAAATACAAAAGAGAATGTGAAAAAAATAAAATTGAGCAACAGTTTATAAAACATGGAGATACATTTTTTAATAAGGCAATATTAGATTATATTCAAGAAAAGAGAGAAGAAAAAGGAGAAGAAAGAAAAGAATATAAAGAAATGAAAATGACGGAAGAAGAATACAAAAAGAAGATGAATGAGGGAGGGAAAAAGTATGATTGATGAAGAAATAGAAAAAGCAATATTGTTTTATATAATATTTGATAATGAGGAGTTTGATTTAACACAAAAAGACTTTACGAATAAAGAAAACAAGAAAATAATAAAAGCCATAAATGAATTAAAAGCAAAAAAAGAAGAGATTAGCATGTTGACAATAAAAAATAAAATAGATGCAACGAATCAAGAAATATTAATTTATTTAAGTAATTTGGGTCAATATACTTATCAAACAAAACCTTATACAGCCTATAAAATTTTAAAAGATAAAACGAAGAAAAGGGAGTTATTGGAACTGACAAGGCAAATAGCCAAACAGATAAAAGATATAGAGAATATAGATATATACATAGAAAAAGTGATTGGAAAATTGGAAAAAATACAATCACAAACACAAGAAGAAGAAACATTTGTAGAGTTAGTTTCTAAAACGGCAGATTTAATAGAAAAGAATATTAATAAAAAGAAAAATTATGATTTTTATACAGGTTTTTTTGAATTAGATTCAATAACAGATGGACTACACGAAGGAGAATTAACAATAATTGGGGCAAGACCACGGAGTAGGAAAAACAACGTTTTCTTTGCAAATAGCAACTAAGATAGCCAGTAGAAATAAGCAGGTAACTTATATAAGTTTAGAAATGTCAGAAGAACAAATCATACAGAAGTTATTAGCCAAAAGGACAAGAATCAATTCAAGAAAAATAAGGAATGGAGATTTAAAAAGTGAAGAAATTGAAAAAATAGGAATAGCATGTGGAGAAATAAGCGAATTACCATTAAGTATATTAACAAAAGTTAATACTATACAACAAATTGAAATGGAAATTAGGAAGATGAAAAATAAAAATAAGATAGATTTGTTAATAATAGATTACTTGCAATTGGTAAGAAATATGGGAGGTTTTAAGAATAGAGAACAAGAGGTGGCAGATATTTCGAGAACATTGAAATTATTAAGTTTAGAGTTAGAAATACCAATAATAGCACTATGTCAATTAAATCGAAATGCAAGTAGAAATGAACCAACATTAGCAGATATAAGAGAAAGTGGTTCTATTGAACAAGATGCAGATAATGTAATATTTTTGTATCAAGAAGATAGCCAAAACAATATAGTAACAGTTGATTTACAAAAACAAAGAGCAGGAAATACAGGGAAGACAATATTAAAATTCAATAAAATAAATAGTGAATTTGTAAACATAGAAAGGTAAATTGTATGGAAAAAATAATTAATGAAAATGACCTAAAAAAAGCAGATGATGCCCAAAAGTGTAAATTATTTTTAGAGATTATAAAGCGGACAAGCCATTTATAGACAAGATATAAAAACAAAATGAAAAGGAGGTAAGAAATGAATCCAATAACAAAACAGACAAGAAAAGAAAGTTTTAAAAAAGTTCAATTAAAAAAGAAATGTAAATTAATATATGAGCAATTAGGAAATGGAGAATATACAGCAAGAGAACTAGCAACAAAAATGTATAACACAAAAGATGAGCAAGGAATAAGGTTATTGAGAACAGCAGAAAGACAAGAAACAGCACCACGTTTAACAGAATTGGTAGATTTAGATTTAGTAGAGGTAATTAAGAAAAAATATGATGAAATAAGTGGTTGTAGTGTTGCAGTATATAAGAGAAAAGAAGGAGGAAATGAAGTTGAAAATATTTAAAAAACTAAAAAAGAAAGCAGAAGAAATAATAGACAAAAAAACGGAAAAATATGCACAAGAAAATATTAGCATATTATCAAAAATCATAAACAGACCGAGTAAAGGCGAAATAGTAAAAATTAATGATATACAAATACCATATAAATTTACAGTACCAAACAAAAATAAATTATTGAAAAGAGAAAATTATTATAAAAAATATGGATATTTTAAAAGTACAATTGTTCTAAATAAAAATAATGTACTAGTAGATGGGTATACAACATATTTATTAGCTTTAAATTATGGTTACGAATATATTACAATTTTAAGAGAGGAATAAAAAGTTATGAACAATAAATGCAATAATTGTGCAAAGTTTTTGACTTGCAACAGAAAAAAATGTGAAAAAATTAGTTTTGTAAAAGCAGAAATATTAGACAAACCTCAAAAAATAGAAAGGGATTATATATACGATTCATGGAGGATGTTTTTTATATCAACTATATCAATGTTAGAAGCGGAAAAAAGTTTAGCAAAAGCATTTCAAAAGTTAAAAACGAAATAACTAATATAGCAAATAAAACAAATATTAGGAATACAAGAAAGAATAAAGGAGAAAGGCAAATGAGTAAAGCAGAGAATAAAGAATTAGAAAAAGCTATATATAGAATAGAAACACATAAAGACTTTGCTGGATTAACGAACGGAACTTATGTTGTAAATAAACAAAGTTTAGAAATCGTTTCAAAAGAACTAAAAAGACTACAAGAAGAAAATAGGAAATTAAAAGAAAGAAATAAAAGACAGCAAGAACAAAATAAGATTGATAACATAAAGATATTAATGCAGAGAGGACAATTAAAAATATTTAATGAAAAATTTATAAATAAAGATAAAATAAGAGAAAAATTAGAAGAAGTAAAAAAATATGAAAGAATAGAAATGAAAAAATTAAATCACAAATCAATGGCATTTCATTACGCAAATGGGAGAGAAACATTAGCAAAAGAAATTTTAGAAGAATTACTGGAAGGAAAATAGATGGAAAAAGAAATAGAATTTAGGATAATTGAGTTGTACAACTTATTGGACAATATAGGTTGGAATATATCGGAACAAGAGAAAACATTAGGAAATTTAGAAATAAGTTTAAAAGAAAAAGAAAAAGGCAGTATAAAAGATATAGAAAATTTAAAAAGAGAATTAAAACGAGATGGATTATATTCGGAAAAGCTAGAAGAGTTTATAGAAAACTATATGAAATATTATAATAAATAAAAAGCCATACTACACTAAAAGGAGTGTAGAAAGTGCAAGACAAAGAAATAATACAAAAATGGAAAGAAGGATTAAGCAAAGCCCAATTAGCAAAGCAATATAAAAGCCAATACAATATGCAAATAAGAAATATAAGAGCAGAAGTAAGAAATAGACATAGTGGAAGATTTATAACAAACAAAGAGGCAATAAGTAAAGTAGAGCAAGTAATATATAAATATTTAAAAAGGAAGTGATAAGATGGAAATAAAAAAACATGGAAATACATACGAATTAGCAAGGTGTAAAGTATGTAATTGTGAATTTAGTTATACAAGGAATGATATAAAAATTGAATGGAAAAAACACAATGAATATGTTGAATGCCCAGAGTGTGGAAAAATAATACAAACATATTCAAATAATATAAAATTTTAAGAAAAGAGGTAGAAAGATGAATAAAATAAAATTTGAAATAAGAAACAGATGGACAGATACTGTACTGTTTGAATATGAGAAAGAAAATAATACATTAAAGGATACAGTTGAACAAGCAATTGAAGAAGAAGCAAACTTGAGAGGAGCAAACTTGAAAGGAGCAAACTTGGAAGGAGCATACTTGGAAGGAGCATACTTGAGAGAAGCAAACTTGAGAGGAGTAAACTTGAGAGGAGCAAA
>JAAWGB010000084.1 GCA_022795075.1 Clostridia bacterium
TAGTAAATGTAAGGAAGTATTTCAGGCACCTCTCAAAGACGACACTTTGAGATTCTCCTAAAATACTTCCTAACATTTTCTAATTACGAAATACTTTCCATCTTAATCTTTTTTAGTTTTTCATTATTTTGCCATTTATTTTAGTTTCTACAACTCATCTATTAAGAAATATCCATAAAATTTAGTATTCTTAATTTAAGTATGAATAAATTTTTTAATAATTGCATCAGCTGTTAATCCAAAATATTTTAAAAGTTCTTCTGCTTTTCCAGATTTCCCAAAAATATCTTTCATTCCCATTCTATCTAACTTAGTTGGATATTCCTCTGTTAACACTTCACTAATAGCTGAACCTAAACCACCAATTACACTATGATCTTCAACCGATACTAATTTTTTAGTTTCTTTTGCACACTTTATAATCACTTCTCTATCAATTGGCTTAATCGTGTGAATATCTACTACTCTGATGTCAATACCTTGTGACTTTAGTTCTTTTTGTGCTTGAATTGCTTCTGCTACCATAACACCTGTAGCAAATACTGTTCCATCTGTACCTTCTCCTAACTGGATGGCCTTTCCAATTTCAAATTTTTGCGTTTCATCATAAATAACTGGCGTTGCTAGTCTTGCTAATCTTACATAAACAGGACCATTTTTCTTACTAATTTCTTCTATTGCCCATTTAGTTTGCGTATCATCTGAAGGCGAAATAACTGTCATATTAGGAAGTGTTCTCATAAGTGAAATATCTTCTAGCATTTGATGGGTTGCTCCATCTTCTCCTACTGTAATTCCTGCATGTGTTGCACAAATTTTCACATTCAAATTTGGATAACAAATACTATTTCTAATTTGGTCATATCCTCTTCCTGCTGCAAATATTGCAAATGTGCTAGCATATGGAATTTTTCCACAA
Organism: Clostridia bacterium; assembly: GCA_022795075.1. Lineage (GTDB taxonomy): Bacteria > Bacillota > Clostridia > TANB77 > CAG-508 > CAG-269. Next base: position 920 of record JAAWGB010000084.1, read on the forward strand.
GTTGCAAGTCCTGCTGCTGTTCCCAACATATTAGCCTCTGCAATTCCCATATCAAAAAATCGATTGGAAAATTCCTTGGCAAACAGATTCGTTTTCGTTGCTCCTGCCAAATCTGCATCTAATACAACAATATTCTCATTTTCTTTTCCTAATTTTACTAATGTTTCTCCATAGCTTTGACGTGTTGCAATTTTCTTTTCTTCCATTTTCAATCACATTCCTTTCTTTTTCCCTATATCAATCCTTAAAATATCATAAAAAATCAATTTAAGGATTTCTAAAGAACGTCCCTTAAGCCCTTTATAGCTTGCTGATATTGTTCATCATTTGGTGCTTTTCCATGCCAAGCTGCTTGATTTTCCATAAAAGTAATTCCTTTACCTTTGACTGTTTTAGCTATGATACAAGTTGGCTTATTTTTCACGTTTTTGGCTACTTCAAATGCTTTTATAATTTCTTCTATATCATGTCCATCAATATGAATTACTTCAAATCCAAAACTTTTAAATTTCTCATCAATTGGATAAGAACTCATAACTTCTTCTATGGTTCCATCAATTTGTAAATTGTTATTATCAATTACAACACATAAATTGTCTAAATGATATTGATTAGCAGCCATAGCTGCTTCCCAAACTTGTCCTTCTTCGATTTCTCCATCTCCTAAAATACAATAAACCCTATAATCCTTGTTATTCATTTTTCCAGCAATAGCCATTCCATTGGCACAAGATAAGCCTTGTCCTAAAGAACCAGTTGTCATATCAACACCTGGTACTTTATTTTTATCTGGATGACCTTGTAAATAACTATTAATATTTCGAAAAGTTTTTAAATCTTCCACTGGAAAAAAGCCTCTATTTGCTAAACAACTGTATAGAGCTGGAGAACAATGCCCTTTTGATAATACTAACCTATCTCTATCTTCCCAATTTGGGTCTTGAGGGCGGATATTCATTTCTCTAAAGTATAATACCGTTAATATATCTGCTACAGAAAGTGATCCTCCTGGATGCCCTGATTTTGCTTGATATACTTCTTCAATGATATCTTCTCTTACTTTTCTTGCTTTTTCTTGCAATTGCACTACATCTAAATTTTCCAAACTAACACACACCTTTCTTGTTTATTTCTATTACCATTCTATCTTTTTCGTTCCAAACTTGTCAAGCCTATTTGGCTTAATTTTTAACTTTTGGGGTTACACCTCACTGAAAATAAATTAGATGCTCTAAAGACAGTAATAACAATATTGTTTGGATTTGAATGTGACCGAAATAGCTTTAGAAATATTTAAAATACAGGTGAAAGGGTCCTGTTTTTCGGGTATTGTTCAGCTGTATTTTTAATATTTCTTAGCGTCATGTAGGGTAACCGAAAATCCGAATCAATATTGTTATTACTGTCTTTAGAGCATCTAATTTATTTTCAGTGAACCGTAACCCCGTTCACAAACCTATTACTTCGTTAAAAAGTTTTATATTTGTGTATGAATATAGTTTGTCTTGCATATTATGTTATACGATAAGAAAAAATAAAAAAGAAAGGAATGATTTTATGATAGATAAGTATATTGATTCTCACCAAGATGAAATAATTCAAAAAACGCAAGAATTAATCCAAATTCCAAGTATTATTTCTGTTTCCAACAATTCCAGTCAACCTTTTGGTAAACCCATTCATGATGCCCTAGAATATATGCTTAATTTAGGTAAATCTTTAGGTTTTCGAACCAAAAATGTGGATGGTTACTGTGGCTATATAGAATTTGGAGAAGGAAAAGAAATGATTGGAATCATTGGTCATTTAGATGTTGTACCAGCAACAGATAATTGGACTTATCCACCTTTTCGTGCAACAATAGCCAATAATAACATTTATGGTAGAGGCGCAATGGATGATAAAGGACCAGTTATTAGCTGTTTATATGCTATGAAAGCTGTTTTAGATACTTGCCAAATTCACAAACGTGTTCGCTTAATTTTAGGATTAAATGAAGAAAATGATTGGAAATGTATACAATATTATAAAAAGAAAGAAGAATTACCTACTGTCAGTTTTAGTCCAGATGCTGATTTTCCCTGCATCTATTCTGAAAAAGCTATTTTAACAAGTTATTTAAAAATGGATTACGCCCCCTATTTAGAAAAAGATATTATCATACAAAATATTGATACTTATGGAAATGCTATAAATGTTGTACCTAAAATGTGTAGTACCACTTTAAAAATAAACACCCATAAAATCAGCATGAACGATATTATCCAAAATTTAAAAACGATTATCCAACAAACAAATTTTGAAATTGATATTTATAAAATAGATGAAGAAGAAATAAAACTAACTTCCCATGGAGTTCCTAGTCATGCTGCCCACCCCGAATTAGGAATTAATGCTATTTCTCGACTAATTATAATCTTAGCTAAATTATTTTCTTTTTATCACATATCAATCGAATTGTTTGACTTTTTTTCTACTTATATTCATACACAATATTATGGTGAAAATTTGGGAATTAATTTTGAAGATGAGTCTGGGAAATTAACTTTAAATGTAGGTGATTTTTATTTTAAAAATAATATTTTACAAATTGGCTTAAACTTACGTGTTCCTATTACTAAAAATCTGATTGATATTGGTAGTAGTTTTATCAAACATACTAGTTCTTATTTAAACATAGATTTTGATACTTTTTCTTATAAACCTGCTTTAGCTGCGTCTTCAGCTTCTC
>JAAWGB010000085.1 GCA_022795075.1 Clostridia bacterium
GTAAATTATATAATTTACATACCAGAAAATTATAGAGAAGATTTTTTAAAGGGAAAAAATCCACAAATCGAAATAAAAAGTACAGGAGATTATCAAGCAAGTCTAGCACAAATGATGTTAGAAAGATATAGTAAAGTAGCCAGTTTATATCAAAAAAACATCTCCGAAGAAGAAACATTAATAAAAAAGATAAATGAAACTTTGGCAAAACAAACACCAGTAGAAATGACCTCAAAATTGGATACAGACCATTTAAATAAAGCTAGTTTTTATTATAACTTTGTAAATTATAGTATATTAGCAAGTTGTGTCTATGTAATTTGTTTAGTTTTATCTACTTTTAAAGAAGAAAAAATAGCCAAAAGAACCATTGTTAGTAGTATGAATTACAAATCCTATCATCGAAGATTACTAGTGTCAAATATTTTATTGGCAATTGTGTTAGACGTTATTTATATTTTGCTAAGCTTTTTATTAGTAGGAGAGGTCATGTTTACAGCACATGGTATGATTTATATGCTAAATTTATTTGTGTTTACGATATGTGCTGTTACGATTGCATTTTTAATTGGAAATGTCATTCGTCAAAAAAATGCAATCAATGGAATTGTCAATGTAATAGCTCTTGGCTCTAGTTTCTTGTGCGGAGCGTTTGTACCAATGGAATGGCTACCAGATACTGTTTTAAAAATTGCTCATATATTACCTTCTTATTATTATATTAAAAATAATGAAATAATAAAGGGATTGGAGCAAATAAATAAGGATACCATTGGACCAATTTTACTAAATATGGGAATTGTTTTGCTTTTTGCAATTGCTTTTGTTATAATAACAAATGTAATAGCGAAAAGAAAAAGAACAAAATAGGAGGATAAAAATATGGCAACAACCAATGAATATATAGAATATGTATGTGAACAAATTAGAGGAGTAGGAGAAATAAGGTATCAAAAAATGTTTGGAGAATTTATGGTATATATCAATAATAAACCAATTATTATTGTATGTAATAATGTACCATTTGTAAAAAAGCTAGATGTTATCGAAGAAAAAATGAAACACGCCGAGATAGGTTATCCTTATAAAGGTGCAAAAGAACATTATGTGTTAGATATTGATGATATAGAATTTAGTAAAACAGTTTTAACTGAATTGGAAAAAGTAACACCAATTCCAAAACCAAGAAAAAAGAAAGGTGAAACTAAGAAATAATGATTCATTTTTTAGCATAGTAATAAATAAGATAAAAAATTTAAGTAAAGGAGAAAAACTATGGAAAAAAGATTAAAAATAATAATAGAAAATTGTCCTCAAAATCATAAATGCCCTGCTGTAAGTGTTTGCCCAGTAGGAGCTTTAACACAAAAAGATTTTGAAGCACCTAAAATTGACCATGATAAATGTATAAGGTGTGGTAAATGTTCAAATTTTTGTCCTAAAAAAGCGTTAGTTTTATAAAAAATACGATATTTTGGCCGCTTTTTTACGCAACTTTGGAGATACTTTGGCAACACTTTCAGCATTGGATGCCAATCATAATTAGAAACAGGTATAGTAATGGGTGTATGACATGTAAAAATAAGATAACAAAAAGGTGAAAGGAACTAAAAATAATAATTTTTAAGGAGATAAATTTATGGCAAGAGTATTAAAAAACAAAAAATTAGTCAATACAAGATTAGCAACAAATTATGGTGGGTGGATGTATTGTGATACATGTAATGAAAATATAGGTTATTTATGTTATTCAACTTATGATGAGGTAGAATTAAGATATAAATGTAATTGTGGAAGTTTAGGTAGTGTATTATTAGATTTTGAGGATAGTGTTATAGGTAAAAAGTGTAAGGATGAATTAGTTATTATAAAAAATAGATTATGCTGTCCAAAAGATAATAATCCTTTAATCACTATATTAGACAAAAAAGTAGATAGTTATGAAATGAAAATTACTTGTAAATCATGTGGAAGTATGTATAAAAAAGTAAAATAGAAATTACAAGTTAGCCTATTAAAAAGGAATAACCAATATAAGATACCATGTAAAAGACTTTGAAAAGTCAATGCTTATATTAGTTTAAAATAGATTGCTACACTAAAAAATAGATTTAATCAATATGGAAAATGGGTGATTTAAATTGATAATCACTCGTTTTTATATTATTATAATTCTAATTGGAATTATAAATATTAAGAATAAGATAGTGATAGGATAATAAGTAATTGTCTTTAAAAATATATTATATAAATTTAACTAAAAATATTGACACAGCAATTATTCTATTATAAAATACAAACAATAGTTCTAGAATAGAAATGTGAGGAAAGATTATGAGAGAAGATATAGTAAAACATTTAAAAATAGAAGTCACAAATAGGGCAAAAAATGAAAATAATAAATTTGGAATAGGTGTTTTATATCATATTGAAGCAGTAGTTAGAAATGCTGAAATTCTTGCAAATAAATATAATGCTGATAAAGAAATATGTATAATTGCAGCTTGGTTGCATGATATAGCATCAATTACTGACTTTAAATTATATGAAGAACATCATATATATGGAGCTAAAATAGCAGATGAAATTCTAAATGAATTTAAGTATGATAAGGATAAAATTGAACTTGTAAAGAAATGTATATTAAATCATAGAGGAAGTATCGATAATAAAAGATTTTCAAAAGAAGAGCAAATTATTGCAGATGCAGATTCAATATCTCATTTTGATAGCATTCCAAGCTTATTATATTTAGCATATAAAGAAAGAAACATGAATATTGAAGAAGGGAAAGATTTTGTGAAAAGTAAATTAGAAAGAAGTTTTGAAAAATTATCTGATGAAAGTAAAATTTTTTATAAAGAAAAATTTGAAAATGTTATGAAGTTTCTATAAATAAAAATACTCAACAATGGAGTAGAATCAAAATATGTAACTGTGTGCTTAGAGTCTATTATTATAATCGTCAAAGCGATAGTAATTTGAATGATTTACAGTGTCTACAAAGATATTATACAATTGATTTAAAAATAAAAAAATGTAAAATGGAATATATGTTCATTATACGAGTAATTTGTAGAGGAGATTTAGTTATGGAAAATATAAAAAAAGAAGAACTTGAAAAATTAGTAGGAATTGATAAGGTTAATATTTTTTATGATATTGTTGATGAAATAACAAAATTTTATGATATGGAACAAATATGGAATAATGGTGGTAAGAAATGGACTTATGAATATAAGTTTAGAAAAAGTGGGAAAACTTTATGTGGATTTTATTTTAAAGATAATACATTAGGATTTATGATTATCTTTGGTAAAGATGAAAGAAATAAAGTGGAAGAAATAAGAAATGAATTTTCACCTAGCGTACTAGAAATCTATGATACTGCTGAAACATTTCACGATGGAAAATGGGTTATGTTTAACATAACAAATAATTTGATAATAGAAGATTTGAAGAAATTGCTATTTATAAAGAGAAAACCAAATAGAAAGTAATACAAATTACAAGGTATACTGTTAGATGTAAATAAATGAGTTTACATCTAATTTTTTTGGTTGTAAAATTATTTACAAAGAATTTAAGTTAGAACATCAAATTACAGAGG
>JAAWGB010000086.1 GCA_022795075.1 Clostridia bacterium
AGTTCGTTTAGTATTTCTGGTGTTAGTTCAGTTATTTCAGTATATTTCTTAACATTAGATATAAACTGTGTTAAGTCAGTTGTTTTCTTTTCAGTATTGTTTATTTCCTTTGATAATTGTTCAATCTTTGTTTTTAGTTCTTGTTGTTCTTTATCATAATTAAAAGATAAGTTTCTAAATCTTTCATCTGTTATCTTTCCAGATATATTATCTTCGTAAATGTGCATAAATAAGTTATCAATTTCAATTATTCTTTTCTTTGCTCGTTCAAGTTTTTTCTTGTTTTTAGAGATTTGTTTTAGTTCATCTTGTGAAGATTTTTGCAATTGTTCTCTTATAAATAAATCTTCATAGTTTCTCATATAAGAAACTACTTTTTGTATATTTTCTAAAACAAGACTTTGCAATACTTTATCTGAAATATAATGAGATGTGCATACAGAAGTGTCGTTCTTATAGCTTGAACATCTGTAGTGATCTTTGCTCTTTAAATCTTTTACAGGAGATTGAAAATACATTTTTTTGCCACAATCATTACAGAATAGCAATCCTGAAAAAATACTTTTCTTGCCTGACCTTGTAGGCTTTTTTCTGTTATTTCTTAATTGCTTTGCAATATTCCAAGTATATTCATCAATTATTGGCTCATGAGTATTTTTAAATATTTTTCTGTCTTCTTTTGGAAGAGTAACTTTAGTTTTGTCTTTATAAGAACGAACAGTATATTTAAAATTAACAGTATCTCCAATATATTCTTGTCTATCTAAAATCCCAGCTACAGTAGTTCCACACCATTTATATTGATATTCTTGAGTATTAGTAATTGAGTTTGTGCTAACACTTGCATTATATTCTGATGGAGTCAATATTTTTCTTTCTCTTAAAATTCTAGCTATTTCAAAAGTTCCATGTCCTTGAATAAATAGGTTATAAATTTCTTTTACAACTTCTACTGATGTTTCATCAACTAGCCACTTCGTTTTATCATTTTCATCTTTTTTATAACCATAAGGCACATTATTAGCAAGTGAAATTCCAGATTCGCCTTTACTTTTAAGAACTGCTCTAACTTTTTGACTTGTATTTTTTGCATGCATTTCATTAAACCAATCTTGAATAGGCAAGAAGTCATTTAAACCTTTACTACTATCAATATTATCCATAATAGCAATATATCTAATATTAAGCCTTACAAAATCTTCTTCAAGAAGTTGCCCTACAACAAGTCTGTTTCTTCCAAGTCTTGAATGGTCTTTTACTATAATTGTTCCAATTTGTCCACTTTCAGCAAGTTCCATCATTTCCATAAAGGCAGGTCTTGTAAAAGTAGTTCCAGAATACCCATCATCAACAAAGAACTTAATATTTTGAAATTTGTTATCTTCTGCATATTTACTTAAAATTAATTTTTGATTTTTTATACTATTGCTTTCTCCTGATAGTTCATCATCTCTTGATAAACGACAGTATAAAGCAGTGATTTTATCGCTTTCTAGCTGTTTCATTATTTACTCCTTTCTTTTGACAGCTTGAAACACGATATAAAATTATAGTTTCTACATTTCAAGTAGTGTTTATAATATACCATATTTCAAACTAAAAATTCAATACAAAAACTTTACTTTTGGAAGATTTCAAAAAATCTAGTTAATATAGTGTGTTCTGAATCTTTGTTAAAATAGGTATTTACCTTATAAACAGTACCTTTTATTTCTTTTTCAAAGTTCAAATTCTGCTCTGTATAAAAACTCTTTAAATATTCTGTAATTTCTTCATTACTCATTTTAGAAAGTTTATTACAAAATTCAGTTTTTAAATTCTCTAAAAACTCATATTCTTCATTAGTTAGTTCAATTCTATATATTTTTTCATTATCTTGCATCTCTGTCAGCCCTCCTTTTCTTGTATTCAGGAGAGTTTTTTAATTTCTGTTTTTCAAGTCTAGCTTGTTCACGAGCTTTTCTTTCAGCTTGTATTTTTTCTTGCTCTATTCGTTGATGTTCTAACTCATCTTGTTTTTCTTTATCAAATAAACCTTTGAAAAAATCTGTAACTTTTTGAGGTGCAAGTTTTATAGCATGAAAGTAGTCTTTTGTTTTTTCTACTATATCATCATATAGAGATTTCCACTTATCTACTGCATTTCTTAAATTATCAATTCTATTATTAAGCTCATATATTTCCTTATCTGCAACAATTCCTTTTTTAGCATATTCAGTTAAATTCTCATAATCTTCTTGTTCTAGTTCAATCTTTTTAGAAAATATCTTTTGCTTTCCTAAAGAAGAAATATCTTCAATTTGCTTATCATACTTTATATAATTATTATAGGAATTTTCTTTTTCTTCAACTTTATTTGTAATGCTTTCTAGTCTTTCAGTATCTTTCTTAATTTTATACTGCAAATCACTTAAATGTTCTTGATTACTGCCTTTTACACCACGAATAAAGTCTTTATAACCACTATCAGACATATACTTAAAAAATCTGTCTTGTAACAAGCTATATGATTTTATTAGAACTGCATTTCCTTTTTTATCATATACAGGTTTTCCTTGATTATCTAACACTTGTTCAGATTTCCATTTGTTACTATGGCTTACTTGATTGATTACTTCTTTTGTTGTTCCAATTAGTGATTTATCTTTACATTTTTTAGTCCATTTTACTTCTTTTCTTACAACAGGAAGTGCTACAACATGCAAGTGATAATGATAGATAGGTTTTCCATATTCTTCTGTTAAAATTGTGTTTATCTCATCTGCATGCATAACTGCTGATATAATGTTATCAGTTCCCATTTCTTCTTCAGCAAAGTGAAAAGCTCTTTCGTAAAATTCTTTTGCAAATTCGTAACCACCATGTTTTTCAAAATAGTCAGAGTTAATATCAAATATGAGTTCATCAAAAAGTTTAGCATTATCTCGTAAACCTCTTAATGATATCTTTTTACTATCAATAAGCTCTTTTAGTCTTTCATTGTAGGTAGTGTCACATCTTTTGTAATGTATATTATTTGGTGTTTGAGATAAATCTACATTCATATTAGAATATGACTTATTTTTTCTTTCGTTGTGTCTTTCAGTTTTAGTAATACTTGTTTTAGTATAAGTTTCTACTCTAGCTACTGAATAATTTGTTTTGTTCTTGTCCAATATATTTCCCTTTCTGTAGGTAGCAAGTAGCGACCGAAGGGAGCTGTTACATAACTTTCTATCGAAAGTATGTAACCCACTATGACACTTTCAAAACTTCGTTTTGGAAAGATGTCAGTGGGCTCCTTGCGGAGGGCTCATAAATTATCTAATCTTACGATAGATAATTTATGTTGGCTTCGCCAAAGCAAAAGAATATTATTTAATACCGTTCATATATTCTTTTGCCTATCTTAACAATTTATTTACATACCAAAAATAAATTGTTAAGCTCTTTTTGTTTCTGTATAAATAGAGA
>JAAWGB010000001.1 GCA_022795075.1 Clostridia bacterium
AGGTTTTACCATTCCAGAAAAAAATGGATGTAAAAGAGGTGGTAGAGGAAACTTTACCACCTAAATTTATATATACGGAGCGAAAAATGAAAGAAATAAGTTAAAATGGTATATAGCAGATAAAGAATATGTAAATTATCTAAGACAATTTGATGAAAAGGTTGAAAATATTGATTATAATACAAAATTAAAACCATATATAGGAATATTAATAACTATAAATGAGTTTAATTATTATGTTCCAATATCTTCAGCAAAAGAAAAACACTATAAAATAAGAGACGGTATGGATTTTATAAAGATAATGCAAGATGATAAGATAATAGGTGTATTAAATCTTAATAATATGATTCCAATATCAGATCAAAATGTTAAAGTATTAAAATATAAAGAAATAGAAAACTATAGAGATTTTGGTAGTGATAAGGAAAAAACATTATACATATCATTTTTAAGTTTTGAATTGAATTTGATTAACGATAAAATGGAAAGAATTAAGAAAAGTGCAATGAAACTATATAATGAAAAAATTAATAATCCTACATCTAATGTGTCTAAAAGATGCTGTGATTTTAAACTTTTAGAAGAAAAAGATCAATTATATAACCAAAAGGCTAGTAGTTAATATTAATTACTGGCTTTTATGCTAGATATTGCAAGAAATATAGGCAAAAAAAGTTTGCAAAACTAACATAACATGGAATAATATAGAAGTATTAAATACAATATTTTACAGGAGAAGTTAAAATGAGTAATGAAATAACAGTAAAATTAAAATGCAGTATTAAAGAACTTTGTAATTTATTAGAAAATAAAGAATTTAGAATTGTAGAAAAATATATTTTAGATGATACATATTTCATACCTAAAGAATTAAATTTAAAAGAAATGAACAATAGAGAAATATTAAGTAGAGCAATACTTTTAAGAGACATTACAGAATTTATACCTGAACGAAAAGTAATAAAGTTAACTTTCAAAAATAAGCAAATAGATGATAAAGGAAATATATTAAAGCAAAATAAAATTGATTGTGAAATTTTGAATGTTCAAACAGGAAAAGCATTTATAGAAGCAATTGGATATGATGAATTAATGAATATAAAAGAAGATGACATAGTTTACGAAAAGTATGGGCTACAAATAGCAATAAAAGATATTAAAGATGGAGATCAACTAATAGAAGTAGAAATAGTAAAAGACAATAGTGAACTTGATACCATAGACAAAATAAAGCAAAAGATAAAAGAATTAGAAATTCCAATAGATACAAATTAAATAGTAAAAAATATTAAAATTTTATATTATTTGAATCTTTTATATGTTATAATCTATATAAAACTAGAAAGACAACTAGTAATTTTTTGTTTAGATTGGAGAAAGAAAATATGAAAGAATCAAAAGTCATAACAATTATAGGAGGATTTTATATATTTGGAGGAATTATTGTATTGTTGTCATTAATATTTAATGGTAGTGGACTTAATATGATATTTGGTTTACCCAATATTCCAGATTATATTGTAAAATTATTAGTAGGTATTATATATATACCATTAGGCTATTTGTATATAAATAGGATAAAAATTTCAAACTGGATAGTATTAGCATTGGCTATTATATTCTTTTGCATTAGTGCTTCTTTGACAACAGAATTTAATGCACAACCATTTATAGGAAACTTGATATATTCTTTGTTTGTTATAATTGCAACCATTGTGAGAAGAAAAGAGTTTATAAATAGTTTGAATACAATAATAAAAAAATAATAGGTAACTATAAAATTACAATAAATAGGGCAAGTAATTAAATTAAAAATTACTTGCCCTATATATATATAATTGAAACACAAGACAGTAGTTTATAGGGATAAATCTTAAATGTTAATAAGCATTGCTTGTAGCAACGGACTATTTTTTATATAATAGTTCGTAAAGAAAGGAGTTAATTAAAATGCTAAAAGAAAACATTAAATCAATAAGAAAATCAAAAGGACTTTCACAAGAAGAACTTGCTATAAAATTAAATGTAGTAAGACAAACAATTTCTAAATGGGAGAAAGGATTGTCAGTTCCAGATTCAGAAATGTTAGTTGCAATATCAGAGGTTTTTGAAACACCAGTAAGCACTTCGCTAGGGGAAAATATTTCAGAATCAAAAGTAGATGATTTAAAAGCAATTTCTGAAAAATTAGAAATAATAAACTTACAACTATTACAAAGGAATAATGCCAAAAGAAAAATAATTCATTGGTTATTTATTTCATTATGTGCTATTACAATTATAACTTTCATATCTTTATATTTTTTGAATAGTCCTTATTTGAATTGGGATTATAATAATCCAGAATATGCTGTTTTAGGTGTTGCTTTTCAGTCATTTGAATGGTTATTTGTTAGGACAGCACCAATTATTTTTATTATATCAATTATTGGTATTATATTGACTCGAAAGAAAGATTGAAATTATTTTTAGCAAAAATTACGAATTTATAGTTAAAAATCTTGAATGTTAATAAGCATTGCTTGTAGCAACGGACTATTCTTTGTATAATAATTTTTGGAGAAAGGAGAAAGTAAAATATGAAAAAGTCTTTATTTAGAATTTCAGATGTATTAGAACTATGTACTGCATATATGCTTTGCTTTTTTCTAAATTTGCTTTTCGATTATGTAAAGATTATGGATTTGGATTCTTATATTCTAAAGGCATTTTTGAAAAATTTTACTGATTATCAAGAGATAATCGTTCTGATATTTACAGTTGTTGTGATTGTTTTTCATTATCAAATGTTGCACAGAAAAAAAGCAGAAATATTTTGCAAAATGCTTGTAGGAGATACTATATTTAATATCACAATTCGATATGCACTGAATTGTCTAATGATATTAATATTTGTTTGCTTTTTATCAACTTTAGCAAATGTATATTTAAAATTCAATTTAACTAGCAATTTTTACTTAACATTTATTTTTATCATATACATACTAATTAGTACAAGGGAGGTGCGAAAATATGAAAATTTTTAAGTTTATTATTTCAAAAATATTTTTGAGAAAAGCGATACTTGGTATAGGTACGATTTTGTTACTTTGTATGGCGAATTATATAACTTTTACTGCTACTCGTTCGATTTTATCAACTTTTCAAGGGTATCGAGAAACGAAATATATAAATCAAGAAGGAGTTTACACTGCTAACTTAGATCCAAATAGTCATATTGATATGGGAGTAATTAGTGAAAATGGAACACAAGCAGTATATGACTATTTGAATAATAACTTCAATTATGCGTTTTATACAGACGGGTTTATTGTATCTGTTCCCAACAGTTATGATATGAAAATATCGTTAGGCTATATGAACGAGCAGTATTATAGATTAAATGAATTTGAGCTTTCACAAGGGACAGATTTAGACTTTGATTACCAATTAGATGGGGAAATCCCTGTTTTAATAGGAAAAGGGTTAAGTAAAACATATCCTGTTGGGTCAACAATAAAAATTGATGAATTTGTTTTGGGGCGACCAGTAACTTTGAAAGTTCAGGGGATTTTGAAACAAAATACTTACCATTCTAATTATTATGCTCTAAACTCCAAGACATACTACAATTTTTCAATTCTTATTCCTGTAAATGAGGCTTTTATCAATAATGCAAATATGGATCTTAAATTAAATGGTCTTATGGATATTATAACGCTGAATACTACAAAAGAAGAAGTAACAGATTTGAGTAAGGTTATTAAAGATAATATGGGATTAAAATTTAATTTTTTTAGCCAACAGGAAAATTATGATTATTTTAATGAATATTATCTACATTCATTAAAAATTATAGCAATAACAACATTTATTTTATTTATAGTTATAACTTGTCTTTCTATATGGAATGCATTAGTTAGTGTTCGTTTAATGTTGAAAGACTTTACAATTAATCTGTTAGTTGGATTAAGTTATTCAAAGTTGAGAAAAATATTTTATAGTTATTTTGGGATACTTTCATTTATCAATTTTATAGTTATTTTTATAATTACTGCTTTTAACAGATATGGATGTTGGTTAAGAAAAGACTCTACTTTTGCTACTTATGGATTATTTGGTTTAATAGGAATGGACTGGCTATCTTTATTGGTAGTAATTCTTTCAGATATTATTATTGGAATAATTATTGTTGAGAATATGTTAAGAAAAATCAAAAAAGTTCCAATTTCTTTGGGGGTGTTACAATGACGAAAATTATTGATTTAAAAATTAAAGAAAAAATTTATAAGAATAAAAAGTTACAAATCTCAATCTTGAATAATTTTAATCTTGAAGTTAATGCTGGTGAAAAGATTGCTATTGTAGGCGAATCTGGAGTAGGAAAAAGCTCATTGCTTAATATTATTGGATTGTTAGATAGAGATTATAATGGTGAATATACTCTTTTTGATTCGAGAGCTAATAGTTTATATACAAGTGAGTTAGCACAATGGAGAAATCAAAAAATTGGTTTTGTTCTTCAAGAGTCAGCACTAATCAATTCTTTGACAATTGAAGATAATATCAAACTACCTTTACTTTATGCAGAAACTAGGAAAAAAGAATTTGAGCAAGAAGAATTTGAAAATGTAATTAATGCAATTGATATTAAATCTATATTAAAAAAGAAACCACTTGAATGTTCTGGTGGAGAAAAAGCTAGAGCAGTATTTGCAAGAGGAATAATTATGAAGCCTCAAATTATTTTAGCAGATGAACCTACGGCATCTCTTGATGTGGAGAATAGAGAAAGAATTGTAAACTTGCTTTTTAAAATGAACAAAGAATTTAATACAACTATTATTACTGTAACTCACGATTTGGAAATGGCAAATCGCTATGATAGAGTAATTCATCTTGAAAGGAGGAAATAAAATGGGATTTTTTGCAATGATCATATCAATGTTGTTGGGGATATTTTCTATTGGTTTTGGAATTTATCGTAGAAAGAGTAATCGTTGGCATATAATTTTAATTGCACTTGGAATAGTATTTGTTCTTTTTGCAATCTATTTAGGACTTCCTAAATAAAGAAATTTAAAGTTAAACACAAAATTACAATAAATAGAGCGGAGATAAGAAAAATCAAAATCGGAAGCTATTGACAAATAGAATAAAAATAGCGTATAATGAATATAATAAGACAGAATAACTTATTTACAGTTATGATAAAAGAGGTTTTACCATTCCAGTCAAAAATGGGCATATAAAGTGGTTTTACTATTCCAGTCAAAAATAGGCATATAAAGAAGGTTTTACCATTCCAGAAAAAAATGGATGTAAAAGAGGTGGTAGAGGAAACTTTACCACCTAAATTTATATATACGGAGCGAAAAACGAAAGAAAATAAGTTAAAATAGAAGTATTAAATACAATATTTTACAGGAGAAGTTAAAATGAGTAATGAAATAACAGTAAAATTAAAATGCAGTATTAAAGAACAAGGAATAAAAACAAGTCAAAAGTGAGTAGCAGAAGAATGAGAAAATTAGGAATACGAAGTATAGTGGTGAAAAAATATAATTATGCTGGAACTAAAAGAGTAGATGATACAAATAAACCCAACTTATTAGAACAAAATTTTAAGGCAAGAAAACCAAAAGAAAAATGGGTTGGAGATATAACATATATTTATACAAAAGAAATAGGATGGACATATTTAGCAATTGTAATGGATTTGTATGATTTAAAAATAATAGGATACTCATATGGAAAGCATATGACAGCAAATTTAGTAATACAAGCATTAAACAATGCTGTATGTAATGTAGGAATAGAAAGAAGTGCTATTTATTTTGAAGAAGAAAGAATAAATACTTTAGAAATATCAGGAGAAATCATGCTAACAGTATTAAGTGCTATGGCACAACAAGAAAGCGAAAATATATCTTCACATGTTCTATTAGGATTAAAGATGAAAAAAGACAGAGGAGAACTAATTGGATATAATGGATGTTATGGATATAACTATAATTTTGAAACAATATTTTCAATTGTAGATTTTGTTCTTCAAAAAATAGATTTAGAAAAATGTATGAATGATGCAGAAAATCTAAAAAAAGAAAAATCTATAAACATAGAAGACCAATATATAAATGAGATAAAGCTATAAATGATTAGGCTATAAAAATTGAAAGAATATGATATAAAAAGGAGAAATAAATGAAAAAAACAATTGGCGTTATTGCAAGAGAAAATGTATCAGAATATAAACAAGTACCACTATATGGAATAAGAAGAGATGTTATACAAATTTTAAAAAAATATGATGTTAATGTTATTATGATACCGATTTTGTTTGACAGTGAAGAAGAATTTAGCAAAATAAAGGAAATCATAGATTTTTGTGATGGAATTATATCACCAGGTGGTTCAAAAATATATGATATTGATTATAAAATTATAGAATATTTGCATCAAATAGACAAACCAACATTAGGGATTTGCCTTGGCATGCAAATTATGGGAAAATTATTCAATGGAAAGGTAAGAACCAAAATAGAAGATGAAAAACATTGTAGTGATGAAGAATATGTTCATAATGTAAACATAAAAAAGGATAGTTTATTATTTAGAATAATAGGTGAAGAAAAAATAAAAGTAAATAGCAGACATATGAGACAAATACCTTATACAAATTTAGATTGTGTAGCATATAGTGAAGATAATGTTTTAGAGGCAATTGAAGATAAAACGAAAAAGTTTTTTATTGGTATTCAATGGCATCCAGAGACATTAATGGAAGATGTATATAGTAATCGATTATTTAATTATTTTATAGAAATGTTATAAGTTTTAGCCATTACAATCGTAATGGTGTTTTTTTTATTTAATAAAGGTAAACTAGTTTACTTTTATGGTAACATTGTGATAAAATAGGGAAAAAGAAAATAGAATGGAAGTAAGAATATGGAAGAAGCAATAAAACAAAAAATTATTTATGAAACAAATAACTTTATTATAGGAGTTCCAATTAAACCACATATTCCAAGAGAAGATGGAGGACACATCTGGATTAGACCCAAAAAATTCTTTTGTGATAGAACAAAATTTGATGTTCGTGATGCTATTGAAATGATGAGATTATCTATGATAGCAGGAGAAGCGATGCAAAGAGGAATGGAACAAAGAGGAATACATATAGAAAGAATTAATTACCAAGAAAATGGAAATTGGTCATATTTAGAGGGAGTAAAACCTTCTTTTCATCTTCATTTATACGGAAGAACTAAAAATGCAAAATCTCAAAAATGGGGAGAGGCTTTATATTTTCCTAATCCTACATCAGAATTTTATCATGATTTTGAACCTTTTAATGATGAAGATATACAAGTAATCAAAAATGAAATTCTGATTTTAGAAAAAACGCAAAAGTATGATATTTGCAAATGGAGGATGTAAATGAATACAGAAATTTATTTCGATAATAATGCAACAACAAAATGTGACGATGAAGTATTAAAAGAGATGTTACCATATTTAAAAGAAAATTATGGAAATCCAAGTAGTTTATATTCTTTTAGTAAACAGGTGAAGGACAAAATTCAAAAAGCTCGTAAAAATATAGCACAATTAATAAATGCGAATGAAAATGAAATTATTTTTACAAGTTGCGCAAGTGAGAGTAATGTAAGTGCTATTATGAATGCAATTAATAATAATCCTACTAAAAAACATATTATTACAACGAAAATGGAGCATACATCTATTATAGAAACAATGAAATATCTTGAAACAAAGGGGTATGAAATTACATATTTATCAGTAGATGAAAAAGGAAGAATCAGTTTAAAAGAATTACAAAAGGCCATACAAAAAGAAAACACAGCATTAATAGCTATTATGATGGCAAATAATGAAATTGGAAACATTTATCCTATCAAAGAAATTGGAAAAATAGCAAGACAAAACAATATTTTATTTCATTGTGATGTAGTTCAAGCTATTGGAAAAATAAAAATAAATGTAAAAAATATGAATATAGATACTTTATCATTATCAGGACATAAAATTCATGCTCCTAAAGGAATTGGTGTGTTATTTGTAAAAAATGAAATTAATTTTACTCCATTAATATTTGGACATCAAGAAAATGAAAAAAGAGGAGGAACTGAAAATGTTCCATACATTATTGCAATGGGAAAAGCTATAGAGATAATTTTAGAGGATAATTATAAGACCAATAAAAAAATACAGTATTTAAGAGATAAAATAGAAAACAAAATAAAAGAAAGAATAGAAGGAAGTTATGTATATGGTGATTTAGAAAATAGACTTCCCAATACTACTAATGTTGCATTTGAAGGAGTAAAAGGAGAAGAAATTTTGCTGGTTTTAGAAAATTATGGCATATACGTTGGAACAGGTTCAGCTTGTAATGCAAAAAATATAGAGCCATCTCATGTTTTAACAGCAATGGGAATAGATTTAAGCCAAAGTTCACCAATAAGGATAAGCTTAGGAAAATATAATACAGAAGAAGAAGTAGATAAATTTGTAGAAATTTTAGAAAGGACAGTAAAATGCCTAAGAATGAGGAGTAAAAAAAGTGAGAAAAAATAAAATAGTAGATATTTGCGAAACAAAAGCTTGCCCAGCAGATAAGTTAATGTATTTATATAGAAAAAATTCACAAGAATTAAAAAGAAATATTTTATTTTCAAAAACAAGTATAAAATTTTTTATAAATATGGCTGATGTTGTAGAAGTTGATAAAAGAATTGTAACATTTTTTTGGAATCCTTGTGTGGAAGAAGAATTGCCTTCTTTAAAACTAAAATTACAAAAAGAAGGTAATGAATATAGATTGATATATTTAAAAGAGAAAGTAAATTATAGTGAAAGGCAAAATGAATTTAAAGGAAGAATAACACTTAATATAAACCAAAGTAAATTAAGAAAATTACAAAAAGGAAGGGTAATACTAAATAAAAAGGAGATAGAAAGATAATGGCAGTTTTAATTAATTTTAAAATATGTGATAATGATAAGGCTTGTAGTGGAATGGCTGTGTGCCCTAATCGGTGTTTTTTCGTGGGGAGAAAAAGGGTTAAAGATAGATAATGAAAAATGTATCTCTTGTGGTAAATGTGAAGAAGCATGTATGGTATCAGCTATCAAGGTAGCTAAAGACGAACAAGAATATCAAAAAATAAAAAAAGAAATAGAAGAAGATCCAAGAACGATTAATGATTTGTTAATTGACCGTTATGGAGCTAAGCCAATTGATATAGCCATGATGGGCAAGGAAAGCGAAATAGAAAAGAAAATGGAAGCACAAAGACCAATGATTATAGAATTGTATAATGAAGATTCTATTATGTGTTTATTGAAAAGTATACCAATAAAAGAGATTGCAGATGCTTTTGATAAAGAAACAAGATATAGAAAAATAGAAATAGAAAAACAAGAAACATTAGAAAAATATCAAGTAAAAGAATTACCAGCATTGTTATTTTTTAGAAATGGAAAAATGATAAAAAAATATGAAGGATATGTGGAAGAAGAAGAGAAAAATAAATTACTAAATTTTATAAAGGAATAAGGAAGAAGGTTTAAGTAGAAAAAATTAGAAGCTATAATTTTACTAAAAATAATCTTAAAAAATGCTAGAGAGACAATGAAAATACAAAATTCAAGTAAAAATAATGAAAAAAATTAAAAAAGTACTTGACAATGATGTGAAAAATTAGTATAATAAATCTCGTCGAAAGACGAAACGGTCGCTTAGCTCAGCTGGGAGAGCATCTGCCTTACAAGCAGGGGGTCATAGGTTCGAGCCCTATAGCGACCACCATATTTTTATGGCCCGGTAGTTCAGTTGGTTAGAACGCTAGCCTGTCACGCTAGAGGTCGACGGTTCGAGCCCGTTCCGGGTCGCCATTTTTTTATTTATAGGAATATTTGGCTTTATAGCTCAGTTGGTAGAGCAAGGGACTGAAAATCCCTGTGTCCCTGGTTCGATTCCAGGTGAAGCCACCAAATTATAACAGCTTACGAACAATAAAGTTTGTAGGTTGTTTTTTCATATATAAATCAGATTAATGTCAATAGTTGGGGTGAAGATATCTGAAAGTATTTTCATCTCAGAATTTTTATTGATTAAAAAGCTATTCAAACAAGGCAAATTAATATAATTGGATGCTTGAAAATAAATAGGAAAGAGGGTATCCCAAATGAAATAGGAGCCCTCTTAGATTTAGAATCTTTATTTTTCGTTTTTCTTATGAACTTTCATATTATCTCCATAGCGTTTAATTTTTTGAGTAGTAGTTTTTTCAAACTCTTTATCACGAATACCAAAACTTTTAATATGTTTATAATTAGGAAGTTTCTTATTAACAGCAGATACAGCATCAGAGACAACTTTCCAAAGTTCTTCTTTAGTAGGAACCGAACCTTTTAAATAATCTGTAATCGCTTCAATATTAGGATAAATTTGAGCATTAATATAAGTTTCATCATCATCATCTTTGTGAATTCCCAAAACCAAAGATTCTGAAATTAACGGATTATCATTTAAATAATATTCTACTTCTTCTGGGTAAATATTTTTACCGTTTTTTGTAACAATTACACTTTTACATCTACCAGTAATATATAAATAACCATTTTCATCAATTCTTCCTAAATCGCCAGTATGAAACCAACCATCAATAATTGTTTGTTTTGTTTTTTCTTCATCTTCATAATAACCAAGCATAACATTAGGACCTTTTACTAAAATTTCGCCAACCCCTTCATCATTTGGGTTATCAATTTTATATTCTACATTAGGAATAGGAAGACCAGCAGCATCGTCTTTTTGGAAAAAGTCCGTGTTACCAGCAACAAGAGGGGAACATTCTGTTAAACCATAGCCTTGCAAAGTTAGTAATTTTAGATTTTTAAAATCAGCAACAATCTCAGGATTGGCGGCAGCTGCACCAACAATAAACACACGAAGTCTTCCACCAAGTGTATTTTTAACTTTTGACCTTACAATTTTCTTTAAATAAAAAGGTAATTCATTAAAAGGGTTGCCATCATCTTTTTTGAACTTATCTGGCAAAGATTGATTCATATTTTTGACAATATTTTTATGCAAATTTTCTAATAGTAAAGGCACACATAAAATAACAGAAGGATGAAATTCGCTAAGGTTTTTTGTAATATAACGTAATCCTTCACAATGAGCAATACTGGCACCACTATAAATAGGCAATAAAAAGCCCAATGTACACTCATAAGTATGGTGAAGAGGTAGAATTGAAAAGAATAAGTCACTTCTTTTTACTTTTACAATTCCATAGGTAGATAAGATATTAGAGCAAATATTTCTTTGAGATAGGCAAACACCTTTGGCACTTCCTGTGGTACCAGAAGTGAAAAGTAAAATACGAAGTTCATCTGAATCAATTTCAAGGTTATCAAAATCATCTTTTCCATTTTCATAAAGAGCTTTACCAGCTTGTAATAAATGAGAAAAAGAGTTTTTATCGTCCATTTTATCAAAACATACAAAAACAGTATCTGGATTTTCTATTTTTTCAATATTTTCTAAAAGGGAATCAATATTTTTTGCATCTCCTAGAATGCAGACTGTTTGAGATACATTCATAAAATTAATAACATCCTCACAATGTAATTCTTTGTCAATAGGAACAACGGTTCCAACGATACTGGCTGCTAAATAAGATACACACCATTGATAGCTGTTTTTTCCAATAACAGCTATACGTTTATTTAAAAAACCTTTTTCAAGAAGGCTTGTCCCTAAAGAAACAATGTCATTTTTGAATTGTTCATAGGTAATCAAAACGATATTTCCGTTTTTATCTTTTGTTTTAAAGGCTGTTCTAGAACGATAAATGTCGGCAGAACGATATAGCATTTCCTTAAAATTGCTAACTTCTTCTGTTTTATGATATTTCTTTTTTAATTGTTCAGATACTGGTAAATTTTTTTTCATTTCAATTTTTCCTTTCCTTATTAATTAAATTCATTTTATAGCAATCTGTTTACTAAAAGAATTATCCCATAAAAAAGACAGTGAATCGAAAGTAATTGAAGTAGATATTCTTACATTATTTTATGGAAAATGTTCAAACTTGTTTTGAAAGGGTGCCATAAAATAATGTTAGAATTTCTATGAAAATTACTTAAGCGAGCTGTCTTTTTTATGGGATAATTCTTTTAGTAGACAGCATGCTATTCATAACGATAAAATATGAAATTATTATTTTGGGTTAAATTGATACATCCATCATAAATCGATTTATCTTGAGTTTGTAAGGGAATGTCTATGAATACAGTAGTTTTGAACTTTTCTTGTAAATTATTTGTAATGTAAATATCAAAAGAGAGTTTACAAGCAATGGTGTTTAAATCAACATTACACTTTTTTAAAAGAGAACCATCATAAGTAATAGGAGTAGAAGTATCGGTTAGGGTGTAGTCTGTTTTGATATTTTGGTTGACATAGCTAAGTGTTATTGGATTGGCTAAATTGTTGTACAAAGTGGGAGTAGCCAAATTAGTTTCATCCTCAGCAGTAATAATAAAGTCAAAAGAACCTGTTATTTCATTTTCAGGAACTAAATCACTTTTTGCAAATTGATTAAGTCCCTTGAAATATAGTTTTGGACTTCCTAGTTCAGGAGAAGATGGATATTGAATATTAGCAATACTTACTTTTTCTAAAGTGTTTTCTAAGGTTTTTTCTTCAGAAGAGGAATGGTTAATAAATATGGCCATATCTGTATATTGATATAGGTTTTCTATGGTAAAATTAGTAAGGGAGCCAGTTTTGTTTTTGGCATCGCAATTACTAAATAAAACAATTTTGTTTACTTGAAAAACGGTTTTATCATTCTTATTGGCAAATGGTAAGATATGTCTTTCGAAATTACTTTTGATAACGTATTTTTGAAAGAGTAAATAAGATAGTACCAATACAATGATAAATAATATAAAAACGATTATGGTTAAAATCTTTTTTTTCTTATCCATGTTATTTATGTACCTCCTTGATAAGAATATCTATATAATAGTATAAATTTAAAATAAAATCAAGACTATAGCAAGTCCATACATTATTTCAAAGTAACCTACTTTAATTTTGCCACAATTTATTCATTGACAAAAAAATTGATAAAGAGTAAAATAATACTAGAAGCATTTCATTTTTAGTAAAAAGATGATAAGGAAGGAAATAAAGGTATGAAAGCAAAAGATAAAGGTAAAAAGAAACAAAAAACCTATATGAAAATCACACTAAAAAGTATGATTACTTTTTTAGCCTTTTTAATTAGTTTATTATATATCGTCATATTTTATAACTATTATTTCGGAAGAAATAAAGTTTATGCGTCAGAAACAGTCTCTTATGAACAAGCAAAAGAAGTAAAAATTAGTCAAGCTCAAGAAATTGATTTAGAAAAAATAATCGAGCAAAATGCACCCAAATCCCAAAATGAAGAATACATAGTAGAAGAAAAGGTATTAGAATACCTAACGAAATATAGAAACAATAAAGATCTTCCAAAAGGAAGTATACAAGTTGTTCAAGAAGGAAGAGAAGGAAAACAAGAAATTACGACCAAAAGAATTTATCAAGAAGGAGAGCTAGTAGCGCAAGAACAAATAGCTTGCAAAGTAACAAAAGCTTCTGTTAATAAAATTGTTGAAATTGGAACAGGGCAATATAGTAGTAATTATCAAGTAAAAGTAGGGGACAAGTTATATGTTACATCTGATCGTTTATCAGTTATGCTAGAACCAAATGAACAATCGCAAAAAGTGGCAACTTTAACCAAAGCAGATGAATTGAAATTATTAAAAATAGAAAAAGAATGGTATCAAATTTCTAGTAAAGGTACGATAGGATATGTAAAGGCAGATTGTACAACTTACCTAGATAAACAACCTAAAGAAGAAAATCAAAAGAAAAATACCAATACAACACAAAGTAAAGCACAATTAATGAGTAAATTAAATTTTGCTATGCCTTTGAATCAACCAAGTGGATTGACATTCGAACAATTTAAAAAAGTTTTGGCAGATAGTAAAGATGTTAATAAAATATTTGAAAAAAATGCAGAGTATTTTTATTACATAGAAAAACAATACAAAATAAATGGTATTTTTGTAGCAGCTGTTGGAATCCATGAAAGTGCATGGGGAACTTCTAAAATTGCTAGAGAAAAAAATAATTTATTTGGCTATGGAGCTTATGATTCAAATCCATATAATGGGGCTTATCATTTTTCAGACTATCCAGAGAGTATTGATTTAATGGCAAGAGTATTTACCAAATATTATATTCATCCAAAAGGAACTAGTATCTATGGAGGAGAAAAGGCAGTTGGAACTTATTATTATGCACCAACATTAAGTGGTGTCAATACAAAATACGCAACAGATAAGAATTGGGCAAATGCAGTATATCAACATATGAAATATTTATATAATAAATTGTAAAAAATTCTTGCTATTTTTTACAATTTATTGTATGATAGAATGGCAAGAGTGAGTAAAAGAGAAAAAATAAGGAAAAGAACAGGGAGAAAGGGGCTAAAACATGAAAAAAGGAATTGTAATAATAACAATTATAATGTTAGTAGTCGGAATTTTTTTGATTAGTAATAAAAGTTATGCAGATGATAAAGCAATCGATGACAAAACAGAAAGTAAAATCGTAGAAATGAAAAATAATGTAGCAAATTCATTAGAAGATTATAAAGCAAAATATGGCTCAGATAGCTATGGGACAGTGGCTTATATTTTAAATCTTGTTCGAATTTATAGTATACCAATATGCTTTTTGGGAATTGCAGTTGGAGCCATTCACCAATATGTAATAGGTATTAGAAAATTGGATACATTAGAAAGAGGAATGGCATTTATCGTCACATGTGTGACACTTTTAATTATATGCCAAATTTTACCACTTGCTTTTGCAGTGTTTGTAAAATTTGGGAGGGGGTAACAAATGAAAGTTTTATTTGCTGTAAGTAATGAAGAGATATCAGAATCAATTGTAAAAAAATATCAAAAGGAATACAAACAAATAATTTCCTATAAAAATGTATATTACTTTAACGCAATATTAAAGGAATTACAAAAGGACAAGACTTATGACAGAGTAGTTATAAGTGAAGATTTAGAAGCTTTTACACATACACAATATGACCAAATAGACAAATTTATTTTTGAAAAATTGGATAGTATTAGTGATGAAGCATCTAATGTAAAAGGAGACGATACACCAATTATCGTAATTTGTTCAGATAGAAGAACAAAATCAGAGCCAATGTTAGTCAAATTATTTGGAATTGGCATTTATGACGCTATCATTGGAAATGATAGAAGCATAGACGAAGTTTGTAAATTAATTAACAGACCACGTACCAAAAAAGAAGCAAAAGCTTATTATAAAATTGACACAGAAGACGTTGGTTACCAAGCAGAAACAGAAAATGATGTAAGTGAAATGGAAATTCAAAATATTGTTGCACATTATAAAAGATTAGGAAAAAATGAAGACAGATATGTTGATAGTTTTAATAACATAGCAGCACAATATAATGATACACAATTAAGAATTATTACAAAATTTTTGCCACTAAATGTACGAGCAGTTTTAGAAGAAAAATCACAAAAATATCAACAAATCATGTCATTTAACAATGCTATATCTGACAATTTAAGAAAAGATAAAAATGAAAAAGAAGATGAAGAAGGTCCAAGTCAAATATTATTAAAATCTAAAAATAGAGATACCGTACTATCCAAACCAGTTGTTATTCCATCTTCTGTTAATATGAGTGGAACGAAAAAATTAGCAAAACACAAACCAGTCGAACAAACACAAGGTTTTGAACCAGCACAAACTTATGAACCAAGACAAGAAGAAGTAGCATCACAACCAATTATGAGACAAGAACCACAAAGTATGCAAAAAACAGAACCAATAATAGAAGGATTAGATGATTTTGAAGATTTTGTTCAAGAACCAAAAGTAACAACACCTGTACAAGAAAAGATAGAACCAGTAATAGAACAACAAAAAACAGAGCCAATAATAGAAGAATTAGAAATAGAAACAACACCAGTAGAGCCAGTGCAACCAGTAAAAAGAGGAAGAGGAAGACCAAGAAAGAATCCAGTTTCAACAGAAGAAACAGATAAACCAAAAAGAGGAAGAGGAAGACCAAGAAAAAATCCACTACCAGAAGAACAAGAGCCACAAGTAGAAGAAATAGAACAACCAAATGCTGTATTACCAGGCTTAGAGCCAAACGAAGAAGAAACAACTGAAAACTTTTTACCAGGATGGGAAGATTTAGAAGAAAGAGAAACACTACAAAATCAAACTGTAACACCACCTCTTGAGCCAATACAACCTCAGCCATTAGAACAAGAAACATTTTTACCAAGTTTTGAGGAAGAAAAAGAAGAAGATAGCATGATGTTACCAGGATTTGAAGAAGATGAAGAAGATACGATATTACCAGGCTTAGGTAATGAACAACAAATGGACCAACTAGAACCAACCTTAGATTTTTCAGAACCAGTTTTATCAGCACAGCCACAACCAATACAACCAGAGCCAATTTTATCACAACCTCAACCTAGCATGGTAAATAATAGTTATGATAGTTATAATCATAATCCATATCATCAAAATAGTATGGTTTCAGAGGAAGAAAACTATGAAGAAATTGATTTAACAAATTTATTAACACCAGACAAAAAAATAGTTACTTTTGTAGGAACAAGCAAAAATGGAACTTCATTTATTGTCAATAATGTAGCAGAATTATTATCTTCTATTGGCATTAATGTTGCCATTTTAGATACAACTCAAAATAGAAATTCTTATTACATTTATACCAAAAATGAAGAGGCATTAAGAGAAGTTGCAACACATAGTATAGAAAGACTTTCACAAGGTGTTGCCAATGGAATTAGTGTCAATAAAAATCTTACTGTATATACTTCTTTACCAAATGAAGAAGATAAAATTAATCATGTGGATAAAATATTAGAAACTTTATTACAAAAACATTCTTTAATATTAATTGATACAGACTTCCAAACACCACTTGGTTATTTCAAACAATCACAAGAAACCTACTTGGTACAAAGTATGGATATTTTAACCATACAACCACTTACCGCATTTTTAAAAGAATTAAAAGTAAAAAATATACTAGATGAGAGAAAATTAAGAATCGTATTAAATAAAGTAGTAAAAATAAGAGGAATTAAAGATTCAACTATTATAGGTGGTATTGCATTTTATAATGATCCAGCCATGTCTTTTATGACAGAACTATTTGATAGAGATAGAATTAAATATGTTTCTATACCATTTGAAGAAGAAACCTATATAAAATATTTAGAAGGAATCATTGAATGTGAAATTTCACAAAAAGGATATTCTAAAGTATTTTTACAAACATTAAGACAGTTAGGAAATATGATTTATCCAATTGTAACAACAACTGGTAAAAATAATAAAAACTATCAACCACCATCTGCACAAAAAAATGGTGAAGGCAATTTTTCTTCTAGTATGAATGATACATTAAATAAAATGAGAGGTTTTTAAGGAACATAAAAAGAGGAGGGAAATAAACTTTGATAATAGCAGTTGTAATAATTTTAGTCATAATTGTAGGAGCCTTAGTTGTATACAACATAAATATTCATAAAAAAATACGAAAATTTCAAAACATGAATCAAAAAGTTAACAATTTATATGTTGTTCAGGATTTTATGAATGCAATAGGAGAAACATCATCAGTAGAAGATAAAATCAAAAAAATAAATGACATTTTGATTGAAAGATATGAAATTAAATATTCAACCATTGTCGTATTTGATGGAGCAGAATATCAAGTAAAAGCTTCTAATGTTGACCCAAAACATTGGAATGCCCTAAAAATGCTACAAAATATTGATATGTTTAAAGATAGTATACAATCTGCAACCCCTAAATATGTAACTGTAAACAATGAAAATGAAAGACTTCCATACCAAGAAATGGAATTTGGAAGAGCAAAATCAGCCATCTTTTTCCCTCTTTATATCGATAATGTATATATTGGATATTGGATTATGGAAAGCGGAACACCGCATGACTTTGATAATGTAGATATTACTGTATTAGAAGTTATTAAAGAAAATATTGTTTCTGTCTTAAAAACAGTTGTACATCAAAAAACATTAGAATCAATTGTAAGAAAAGATTTATTTACTGGTTTATATTCAGAAGAATATTTATATGGAGAAGGAAAGAAAATAATTGACCAATATACCATATCAACTATGTGTATGTTCAAAATTATTAATATACAAGATATTAATACAAGGTATTGTAGAGAATTGGGGAATAAAGTTATCACAAAAATTAGTCAATATATTGCCCAAAATTTATCACAAGATTACGTATTTGTAAGATATATGGGTCCTAAATTTGTCATTGCATTTTCAGGAGTAGAAGCAGATGGTGTAGCAGACTTTTTAAATGATATAAAAGAAAAAATAGAAACCATGCCAATAGAATTAACACAAGAAGAAAGACAGCAATTACACTTAGAAGCAAGAACAACTTCAAGAGGAGCAAACTGTAAAGATGTAGCTATACCAAAATTAAATTTTGCAATATCTTCTTATTACAAGGGAACAGGCTTAGATGAAGTATTAAAGAAATTAGAAGAATACTTAGACAATGCACCAAAAACAGAAAGTGATATAACCAATATATAATATAAGCCATAAGGAATTGAAAAGTAGCAAGGCAATAGAAAAAGGAAAAAGGAGGAGCTAAATATGGAATTTGACAAAACCATGCATTTTGAAGTAGAAAGAGAAGAAAACTTAAAATGTAGAGAAATACTAAAAGAGGTATATGAATCATTAGTAGAAAAAGGATATAATCCAATTAATCAAATTGTTGGATATATTTTATCAGGTGATCCAACTTATATTACCAGTCATAATGATGCAAGAAACAAAATAAGAGCAATTGAAAGAGATGAACTACTAGAAAAAATGGTAAAAGATTATATAGGAATAGATGAAAAATAATATGAGAATGTTAGGAATTGATTATGGAGAAGCACGAGTAGGAATAGCCATAACAGACCCTTTAAATATTACTGTTCAAGGACTAGAAACGATACAAAGAAATGGCTCAGATAAAGTAGTTTTAAAAAGATTAGATGAAATTTTAGAACAATATGAATTGAGCACAATCGTAGTAGGAATGCCTTTGAACATGAATGGAACAATATCCGAAAGAGCCCAAATAACCGAAAAATTTGTCCATAAATTAAAATGTAAATATAATCAAATAAAAATAGAAACAGTAGATGAAAGATTAACAACAGTAGAAGCCCATAAAACAATGAATTTTTTAGATGTCAATAAGAATAAAAAAAGAAATATAGTAGATACTATATCTGCAACCTATATCTTAGAAACATACTTAAATAAGCAAAAAGATAAAAATTAGAAAATTCATTGAAAAATAATTTTAAATAGGTTATTATATTAAATATAAATATAATGAACAAAAATTGAAAGGAGAAAAATAATGGAAGAAAACTTTGAAGGAGAAGAACTAGATAATATCGTAATATTAAATGATGAAGAAGGAAATGAAGTAAAATTTGAATTTTTAGATTTAGTAGAATTAGATGATGAAGAATATGTAGTATTACTACCAGTTACAGAAGAAGGAGAGGAAGAAGAAGGAGAAGTAGTTATCTTAAAAGTGGAAGATACTGATGATGAAAATGCTGAAGAAGAATCTTATGTAAGTATTGAAGATGAAGAAATTTTAAATAAAGTGTTTGAAATATTTAAAGAAAAATTCAAAGATGATTTTGATTTTGTAGATTAATAGAAAACCAAAAGGCGGATTTTTCCGCCTTTTTATACAATACTAAACACATAAAAAATAAAGAATTTAGATAAAAAGAAAATAGAAAAAGGGAGGAAAACAAATGAAAAACTTTTCAACATGGTTATTAGTTATGTTTATGGCAATGTTTTGGGTGCTAAGAATTATCATAGCAGTTAGTTACGAATTAGGAGGAAGTTTTGGAGGAATTGAACCATTTAATCAAACAATGGAAATTATCCTGTTATTTGTTGTATTAGCTTGTATGATATTAATCGTAAAAAGAAAAATGATTGGAGCGTTAGTTTATTTATTAGGTTATGGAATGTATTTTGGAACGA
Organism: Clostridia bacterium; assembly: GCA_022795075.1. GTDB lineage: Bacteria > Bacillota > Clostridia > TANB77 > CAG-508 > CAG-269. The sequence goes on from JAAWGB010000001.1 coordinate 20,260, forward strand.
GTCTAGTAAATGGAATGATAACCATAACATCTGATACAGCTGAAATTAGTGTTTCTAGTATGGGGGCTTATTTAGGAACTTTTATATCATTAATTGGAATTGTTATTCCTTTAGCCGTGTTATTTGATTTATTGTTAGATAAAAATAGAAAAGCGAATCCAAAAGACAAGAAAACAGACTGGTTTTACAAAAATGAACAATTTGACAGAAAAATGGATGACCGAGCAGATAAAAATAATTATAGAACCATGTAGTTATATATGGTTCATTTACATATTTAGTAGTAATATGAAAAAGAAACGAAAAAATCTGTCATATCAAGAAATAATAGTTTAAATTATAAAGACATAGATGAAGTAAAACAAATTGAAAGTAAAGATGCTGATAATAAAATGGAAAATAATATGAATATCAACTGGTAAAGTCTGATTTTAGCAAAACCATCTGAAAACCTTGAAAAATAAGCAGTTTTTTTAAATAGCTTTTTACATATTTTAATAAAAAATGAGGTGAAAGAGGATAAAAAATAAAATTATTGAAGTTCAAGATATAAATATAAATGTAACAAATATGAACGAAAAGGATTATATTTGTATTTCTGATATTGCAAAAGTCAAAAGTGATAAATCCCGAGTAGCTGTTGTTATAAGAAATTGGTTGCGTAATAGAAGTACATTAGATTTTTTAACTGCTTGGGAGGAATTGTACAATCCAAATTTTAAAGTGTTCGAATCTGAACACTTTAGAAAGCAAGTAGGCTTATTAACTTTTACACCAAGTGTTACACAATGGTGTGAGAAGACAAATGCAATTGGTATGTATTCCAAATTAGGTAAATATGGTGGAACTTATGCACATAAAGATATTGCATTTGGATTTGCATCAGCAATTAGCCCTGTTTTTAAATTATATTTAATAAAAGAATTTGAGAGATTAAAAGATTTAGAAAATAAAAACAGAGAATGGGATGTAAAGAGAATTTTAACAAAAAATAATTATTTAATACATACTGATGCAATTAAAAATTACATATTACCAGATAATGATTTTTATAAAAATAGAGAATGGTTGAAATATGCTGAAGAAACAGATATCTTAAATGTTGTCATTTTTAATACGACTGAAAAAAAGTGGAGAGAACTTAATTCTGATTTAGCAAAAAATTCTAATGTTAGAGATTATGCAACAATTAATGAACTAACAGTATTATCAAATTTAGAATCGCATAATGCAGAATTGATTAAAGAAGGAAAAAGTAAGGAAGAAAGATTTGAGATATTAAGTAAAATTGCTAAATATGAGCTAGAGATACTTAACAATTCAGAGAAAATAAAGTTGTTAGGAAGTAAAAATAATGTATTATTAATTCATGGATTTAATGGAATACCAAAAATATTTAATTATTTCAAAAAAGAATTAGAAAATAAAGGTTATAATGTGATTTTACCAAATTTTCCACTAAGAGAAGAGATAGAAATAGAAGGGTATTTTGAAGTATTTAATAAATATAAAGGGATATTTAATGATAATCTAATTGTAATTGCACATTCAATAGGAAATCCAATGTTTATAAAATATATATCCAAAAATAATTATAAGATTGGAAAATATGTTAGTTTAGCTGGATTTTCGGAAGCATATTATAATGAAGGAAAAGATGATTTGAATGAAAAAGTTAAATTAACAGTATTAACTGATAAGGAAAAAAAAGATGCAATCAGACAAATTAATGAAAAATACTCAATATATAGCGATGATGACCATATAGTGCCTTTTAATTTATTAGAAAAATATTGTAGAGATATTGAATCAAAGCCTATACTGATAAAGAGTATTGGACATATGGGAAAAAAGAGTGGATTAGAAACGTTACCAGAAGTAATAGATTTAATTGATAATAATAGCTTATGAGGAAAGTAATAATAAAAGGAAGTGAAATTAATGAATAATAACGAAGAAAAGTTACCAAAAGTCAATATCAACTGGTATCCTGGACATATGGCAAAAACAAGAAGACAAATAGAAGAAGATTTAAAAATAATAGATGTAGTAATCGAATTGTTAGATGCACGAATACCAATATCTAGTCAAAATCCTAATATAGCTAATATTATCAAGAAAAAGAAAAAAATTGTGGTATTGAATAAATGTGATTTAGCAGATGAAAAGCAAAATCAGTTGTGGATACAATATTTTGAAAAAAAGGGAATCATAGCAGTATTAACAGACTCAAATTCTGGAAAAGGAATTGACCAATGTATTAGAAAAATAGAAAGTATGATGAATACAGATATGCAATTACAAGCTAGTAAAGGAAGAACAGGAAGAAAGATAAGAGCAATGATATTAGGAATTCCTAATGTAGGAAAATCTTCTTTTATTAATCGAATTTCAAAAAGAACAACAGCTGGAGTAGGAAATAAGCCAGGAGTAACCAAACAAAAGCAATGGATAAGAATTAATGACAAAATAGAACTGTTAGATACACCAGGAGTATTATGGCCAAAATTTGAAAGTGAGGAAGTAGCACTAAATTTAGCCTTTACAGGAACCATCAAGGAAGATATATTAGAAAGAGTAGATATTGCTTATTATCTAACTAAATTTTTAATTGAAAATAATCGAACCCTATTATGTGAAAGATATAAAATAACCGAAGAATTTATAACAAAAAAGATGTCACAACAACAACTAGAAAATGAGAATATTTATGAAATAATGCTTGAAATAGGAAAGAAAAGAGGATGTATTATTTCTGGCGGAAATATAGATGAAGAGAAGACAGCAAGAATTTTATTAGATGAATTTAAAAATGGAGTAATTGGAAAAATAACAATAGAATCACCAATTAACAGATAAAATATTAAATAAAGGAAGTAATAATGGAAGAATGGATAAATTTTAATAGACCAGAAGAGGAAGTTAATTTACTATCTCCACTTACATGGGCATATGTTGGAGATTGTGTATATGATTTATATATAAGAACGAAATTAGTCAATCAAACAAACTTAAAACCGCATAAATTGCATATTGAAACAATAAAATATGTCAAAGCACGAAGTCAAGCAAAAATTCTTGAAACAATACAGGAGCAATTAACAGAAGAAGAAAAAAATATCGTAAGACGTGGCAGAAATGCCGAAAGTCATCATTTGCCTAAAAATTCAAATGTTCAAGAATATAAATATGCTACAGCTTTTGAGGCTTTAATTGGCTATTTATATTTAACCAAAAAATCAAAAAGATTAAAAGAGATTTTAAATTTTGTAGGGGACAATTGGGGACGGTTCTTGATTGCTCCTTTTTTTGTGTGTAAACTGGCACTTGGAATTTTCCTTCCCTTAGCTTGGGGAGATGCTTGCAACTTTAAGGGTATAGTAATTTTAAAACTTAGATTCGCTTCAAGCTAATTTTCGAAAAACTTCTAAATTTATTTTATGGCACCCTTTCAAAACAAGTTTTGAACATTTTCCATAAAATAAATTAAGAATTTTTATCTCAATTACTTTCGATTCATCTAAGTTTTAAAATTACTATACCCTTAAAGTTGCAAGCATCTCCCCAAGCTAAGGGAAGGAAAATTCCAAGTGCCAGTTTACACACAAAAAAAGGGGCAATCAAGAACCGTCCCCAATTGTCCTAAAAAATTAGAATAGTAGTTGACGAAAAGAAAAAAAAGTGATATAAGTAATAAGTACGAAAAAGGCCCCTTGGTCAAGCGGTTAAGACGCCACCCTCTCAAGGTGGAATCATGGGTTCGATTCCCGTAGGGGTCACCACAATATATTTGGAATTGATAAATAAAAATTAAAAGGGAGTAGCTTTTTGGTTACTAATCAACAGTCGCGATATGAAAATATCTGGTTAGTAAGGCTATATTAGTCAAGCAAGACTTTTAAAAGGATAATAGTTCCTTTTAAAAGTTTTTTTGTTAAACAAAGAATAGTAAAAGAAATACAGAATCGTAAATATAAGAAGTATAATAACAAGCAAAAGCGTAAAAAATATAAAAAAGGAGTGGTTTAATTTGGAAAACAAAAAATGGTATAACCAAGAAATAAAAGAAGTGGAAACACAATTGCACACAGATCAAGAAAAAGGATTAGGAGCAGAAGAAGTAAAAAAAAGACAAGAAAAATATGGATTTAACCAATTAAAAGCTGCTAAAAAGAAAACATTATGGCAAAGATTTGCTGACCAATTTAAAGATTTTTCTATTATTGTATTAATTATAGCAGCTGTTGTATCAGGTGCAGTTGGTATTGCAGAAGGAGAAGGAATAACAGATACCATTATTATTTTAATTGTAGTTGTAATAAATGCTATAATTGGAGTAACACAAGAATCAAAAGCAGAAAAATCATTAGAGGCATTGCAAAAATTAACTGATCATGCTTCAAAAGTAATTAGAAATGGAGAAGTTAGTGTGATACCAGCCAAAGAACTTGTACCAGGAGATATAGTAGTATTAGATACAGGAGATTATATTCCAGCAGATTTAAGAATTATTGAGGCAATCAATTTAAAATCACAAGAAGCTTCTTTAACAGGAGAATCTGTTCCAGTTGAGAAAAATATGGAAAAAATTGAAGAACAAGAAATTGGAATAGGTGATAGAGTAAATATGTTGTTTTCTTCTAGTTTGATTACTTATGGTAGAGGAAAAGGAATTGTTGTAGAAACAGGAATGACAACAGAAGTTGGAAAAATTGCAGGAATGATAAATCATACAGAAAAACAGGAAACACCACTTCAACAAAAATTGAACAAATTAGGAAAAACTTTAGGTGTAGCTGCTTTATCAATTTGTGTCTTTATTTTTATCATAGGGTTGTTACAAGGAAAAGAGCCAATTCATATGTTTATGACAGCAGTCAGTCTTGCAGTAGCTGCGATTCCAGAAGGATTAGTAGCAGTATCTACCATTGTATTAGCCATTGGCGTACAAAAAATGGTCAAGAAAAATGCAATTGTAAAAAGATTGCCAGCAGTTGAAACTTTAGGAAGTGCAACAGTAATTTGTTCCGATAAAACAGGAACTTTAACACAAAACAAAATGACAGTAGAAAAAATATTTATTAACAATCAAACCAAAGAATTACAGAATGTAAAAGAAATCAATGAAGATATTAATAAATTAGTATATGCCAATATGCTATGTAATGACACAAAAATATCAAAAGATGGAAGTTTAACAGGAGATCCAACTGAAACAGCTTTAGTAGATATGGCTTTTAAACTAGATTTTGACCCAAGTATCTATGATAGGACTCCGCGTTTAAATGAAATTCCATTTGATTCAGACAGAAAATTAATGACAACTGTTAATGAACAAAATGGAAAATATATCGTTTATACCAAAGGTGGTGTAGATGAATTATTAAAAAGATGTAACAGCTATTTATTAAATGGAGAAATTAAGCAAGATATAGAAAATTATGCTAATCTTATCAAAGAACATAATGAAAATATGGCAAAAGAGGCATTAAGAGTTTTAGCCTGTGCCTATAAAGAAATCAATCATAAGCCAACCAAAGAAGAAATGGATAACCTAGAAGATAATTTAGTATTTATTGGTATGGTAGGAATGATTGACCCACCAAGAGAAGAAGCAAAAGTGGCAGTTGAAAAATGCAAAACAGCAGGTATAAAAACAGTTATGATTACAGGAGACCATAAAATTACAGCAACAGCTATTGCCAAAAAATTAGGAATCTTAGAAAAAGAAGAAGAGGCAATTACAGGCTTAGAACTTGAGAAAATGTCTGACGAAGAATTAGAAAAGAAAGTTAGAAAATATTCTGTTTATGCTAGAGTATCACCAGAACATAAGGTTAGAATTGTAAAAGCATGGCAAAAAAACGGAGAAATCGTCGCTATGACAGGAGATGGCGTAAATGATAGCCCAGCTTTGAAAACATCTGATATAGGTTGTGCGATGGGAATGGTAGGAACAGATGTTGCCAAAGAAGCAGCAGATGTTATTTTAACAGATGATAATTTTGCAACAATTGTTTCTGCGGTAGAAGAAGGACGAAGAATCTATGATAATATATTGAAGGTTATTCAATTTTTATTATCTAGTAATGTGGGAGAAATTGTGGTATTATTTTTAGCAACACTTTGTACACCACTGTTTGCTAAATGGTTTGGTATTACAGATAGTTCTCATTTAGAAATTTTATTGCCTATTCATATTTTATGGATAAACTTAGTAACCGATACGTTACCTGCTTTAGCGTTAGCTTTTGACCCAGCCAGTACAGATATTATGAAAAGAAAGCCAACCAAACCAGGAAAAGGAGTCTTTACAAAAGGAATGACTTGGCGTGTAGTTTATCAAGGTGCCATGATAGGTCTATTAACATTAGTAGCTTTTATGATTGGTTTAGCAAGTACCCATACACCAATTGATGGATTGTCTTTGGATGAATCCAAAATAGAAGTTGGGCAAACTATGGCATTTGTGACATTAGCTTTGTCTGAATTAGTACATGTGTTTAATGTAAGAAATAATAAAAAATCAATCTTTAAAACCAATATATTTAGTAACCTGAAATTAATTGGGGCAATTATAGTTTCAGCAGCTTTGATGTTTGTTATTCTTGCTATACCAGCATTAAGGGAAATTTTTAGTATTCCTGTACTTCCAAAGCAAAATGTGATAGAGTTAATTGGATTGATTTTTGCACCAGTTGTTATAGTAGAGATTGTTAAATTATTGAAAATTAATAAAACAAAAGATGAAGAATAAAGTGTACTTCTAGTTAAAGAATGTAAGACTAAATACGAACACTGTCAACTTGAAAGTTTATCTAAAAAGAAGACAGTGAATTGAAAGTAATTTTTGATAGAAATTCTTCATTCATTTTATGGAAAATGTTCAAACTTGTTTTGAAAGGGTGCCATAAAATGAATTTAGAATTTCTTCGAAAATTAGCTTGAACGAACTGTCTTCTTTTTTAGATAAACTTTTAAGTTGACAGTTTTGGGTAAAAAGTGATAAAAATTAAGAAACAAGAAAATAAAAGGAGGAAAAATAAGTGAACGACAAATTTTATGTAACTACACCAATTTATTATCCAAGTGGGAGATTCCATATAGGAACAGCCTATACAACAGTTTTAGCAGACAGTATTAAACAATACCATAAACTAAAAGGTGAAGAATCTTACATGCTAACAGGAACAGATGAACATGGGCAAAAGATAGAAAAAAAAGCAAAAGAGGCGAATAAAACACCAAAAGAATATGTAGACGAAATGGCAAAAATGGCAAAAGAATTATGGGCTAAAATGGAAATAGAATATGATGATTTTATCCAAACAACGGAAGAAAGACATGAAAAAATTGTACAAAAGATATTTGACCGATTTATGGAACAAGGAGATATTTATAAAGGAGAATATGAAGGCTGGTATTGCATCCCTTGTGAGACTTTTTTTACCGAAACACAGCTAGTAGATGGAAAATGTCCTGATTGTGGTAGAGAAGTAGGATTAATGAAAGAAGAATCTTATTTCTTTAATATGAAAAAATATGCTAATAGATTGTTAAAATATTATGAAGAACATGCCGATTTTATTAAACCAGAATATCGAAAAAATGAAATGATAAATAACTTTATAAAACCAGGATTGGAAGATTTATGTGTAACAAGAACTTCATTTGATTGGGGAATTAAAGTATTAAAAGACCCAAAACATGTTATATATGTATGGTTAGATGCTTTGACAAACTATATTACTGCATTGGGATATTTATCAGAAGATGACCAAAAATTCAAAAAATATTGGCCAGCAGATTTACAAATTGTAGGAAAAGATATTGCAAGATTTCATTTAATTTATTGGCCTATTTTTCTAATGGCATTAGATTTACCATTACCAAAAACGATTTTGGTACATAACTGGATTATGATGAAAGATGGCAAGATGTCTAAATCAAAAGGAAATGTAATTTATCCAGAAATCTTAATAGAACGATATGGTTTAGATAGTGTTAGATACTTTTTATTAAGAGAAATGCCAGTTTCACAAGATGGGATATTTTCACCAGAAGCTTTTGTAGAAAGATATAATTTTGATTTATGTAATGACTTAAGTAATCTTTTAAATCGAACAGTATCTATGGTAAATAAGTATTTTGAGGGAAATATTCCTCTTTATAATGGAACACCAAATGAGGTTGATAAAGATTTAGAAGAATATGCTTTATCACAAATAGAGAAATTTGATGAAAAATGGAACAATTATGAAATAGCCACTAGTATTCAAGAAATATGGAATCTAGTTGCTAGAACTAACAAATATATTGATGAAACCATGCCATGGGCTTTAGCCAAAGAAGAACAAACAGAAAAGTTAAAGGCTTGTATGTATCATTTGGTTGAGAATTTAAGAAAAATAGCAATTTTAATCAAACCATTTATGAAAGATACAGCAGATAATATTTTTAGACAATTAGGAATTCAAGAAGAGAAAATGAAGAATTGGGAAAATTTAAAAATATATGACAAAATAGAAAATAGTAAGGTAATTGAAAAAGGAGAGCCTATTTTTATGAGATTAAAGGCAGAAGAAGAAGTAGAATTTTTAAAAAATATTATGAAAAAATAAGTATAATTTTTGCCTGTATTGACAGGAAAAGGAAGATATGTTAAAATTATGTAAAGTTGAATATTCAACTGAGTAGGAAAAGGAAGGGTAGCATTAAGGAAAGGAGACTGCGTAATATGAAAATGGACATGATACTCTATGAAAATGAAAAAATAAATCTACTCGTAGAAGAGAACGAAATACTCCCTGTGGCAGTGTTTTTAAAAATGATTTTGAAGGCATTTTATGCAGGCTTAGAGGCATCAAAAAGTGCTGGAGAATTAAGTGCTCAATATGAGCTTGGCACTTTTATAGCAAAGCAATTTATGAAAGAAAAAGAGGGATTTAATGACTATATAGGCTTAGTTGAAGCTCTCAAAAAAGAGATTGAAAAAATTATAATAGCATAATAAATTCACAATGCTATCCTTCCTAGAAATTCGACCTTTTATGATGAGAGGTCTTTTTTCGTATATATAATTATTTTAAGAATATAAGTACATTACTTTTCATTTATAATTTTAGCTTATTGATACAATATGACAATATTTATAAATTTTTTACAAATAAGACTACAAAAAATAAAAAAAATAGTATATAATAGAGAAAAATAAATAAAAAGGATGTAAAAAATGCTAAGAGATGATATATATAAAATATCAATAAACGAAAAACACTTAAACACAAAAAAAATAGCCATATTAGTATTAATAATAATCGTAGCAATTGGGCTTGTCATGATAGCAAACAACTCAATAGAAATCATCAAACAGCATAAAGTATATGAGCAATACGAAACACAATTAAAAGTATTAGCCAAACAAGAAGAAGACAAGCAAATAGAAAAAGAAAAAAAGAAACAAGAAAAAATACCACAACTAACACAAGAAGGAAAAAACAATATAGAAAATATATATCGTTCAGAAACCAAAAGAGCCTTTTTGACATTTGATGATGGCCCATCTACTGTAACACCAACCATATTGGACACATTAAAAAAAGAAAAAGTAAAAGCTACTTTTTTTGTTTTAGGGTCTAGAGTAAAAGCCATGCCAGAAACCGTAAAAAGAATCTATGAAGAAGGGCATTATATAGCTAACCATGGATACTCACATTCTTATTCTGACATTTATATTTCACCACAAGCTGTATTAGATGAATTCAATCAATGCAATGATGCTGTAAAAGATGCAATTGGAGTACCAAACTACCATTCCCATTTATTTAGATTTCCAGGAGGATTACTTGGGGGAAAATATGCACAAATAAAAAGCGAAGCAAAAGAGCTATTATTACAAAATGATATTGTACATGTAGATTGGAATGCACTAACAGGAGATGCCGAAACGGCCAACCCAACCATTGAATTTGAGATGGAAAGATTACAACAAACAGTAGAAAACAAAAATAGTGTGGTAATATTGATGCATGATGCCCAAGCAAAAGCAGTAACAGCAGAGGCATTACCACAAATTATTTGTTGGCTACGAGAAAATGGATATGAATTTAAGAATTTTTATGAAATTATAAAATAGAAGGAGAGAGAACTTTGCCTAAGAAGATAGAAAAAAATGTAAGCATCGAAGAAAAATTAGAATATCTTGGCTTAAATTTAGGAAAAATACCAGCAAGTATAAAAAAAATAGAGCCATTAGAATATAGAATTCCTAAATTTTATGATGAAAAACAATATAAACAGTATCGCTATATTCCAATTAAAGACATACAAATTCTATTATCACCAACCAATCGTCTAGATGAAATAGAAGAAAAATATAAAAAAGCCAGTCCATTAGCAGACTATTTAGACAGTAAAAGTGAAAGAAATATATTAAAATATACTACATTTTTAAATATGTTAAAAAAGGTAAAAATTAGTGAAATTGAAAAAGTAGAAGAAGAACAAACAAACTTAAGTAGGAAAATACCATTTAAAGTGAAATTTGAAGGAAATTATTTATGGCAAATTTACTACTCAGAAAATACGAATAAATATTTTATGTTAGTACCAACTGAAGATACTAACTATGCTACCTTTTTTTATCTACTAAAAAAACAATTAGAAAAAAGAAGAGTAGGAAAAATTTTTGTACCAATTAGAAATATTGGATATAGCCAAGAATACCTAAAAAAATCACAATTTGAAGATATCGAAAACTTTTTATGGTTATTTACGAAAGACTGGCCACTGGTTTATGAAGTATATGATAAAAATGACGAACTAAGTATACAAATTATTGGAGAAACAGAAGTATATGAAAAAATAAAAAGTCCTTATCGAATAAGATTAAACAGTAAAGAGGAGGCGACACAATTTTACAAACTCATAAAAGCCATGTTCATTTTGCAAACAGAATTGCCACATTACTTTAAATTTAAAACGAATATTGGTAAAACAGGAGAAATCGAGTTTTATATGGAAGACAGGCAAATAGAATATGAAACGATTGGACAATGGATAAATGAAGAATGTAAAATTGGAAAAATAAAAATTCAAGAAGTAAGAGAAATAATAAGAAATAGTAAAAGAAAATTAGAGAACCTAAAAGAAGATATAGCTTTGCAAGAAATAGAATATTTAACAAAAGAAAAACAAATTTCTACCTTTTTGGAATGTAAAAAATCCTTTTTTGGAAAATTCAAATATTATTTTAAATATAGTAAAAAGAAAAATAAAGGAGAAATTCTACAAAAAGTAGAAGTAGAAGAAGTAGAAAAGGTAGAAGAAGGAGCAAAAAATGAAATTCCTCAAAATGTAGAAGGAAAAAAGAGAAGAAAAAAAGAAATGGCAGAAAAAGAGAATTACACAATTGAAGAATTAATTGATATTTACAAAGAATTTGAAAAATTAGAATATATACTAAAAAATATCATGCTAGATATGAATAGCCTAAAATTAAAAAGAAAAAACATGGCGAAGAAAATTGAAAATGCAACCTTGTTTATAGAAGAAATAGATAGTCATAAAAAAAGTATCTTTGAATTTTGGAAATACAGTAATAAAGATGCCATGGCAACCTTACCAGAAGGAGAACAAGAAGAAATTAACCTTAGAAAAAAAATTACCAAAGTTTTTGATTATGAAGAAGACCTTGAAAAATTTGGAAAAACCATGGATAAGATACAAAGAAGAGTACTAACCAAACAAGAAACAGATAGTATTTATATTACTTCTACCAATTTAATAGATATCTTAAACCGCGTAAAAAATAATGAAGTAGGTCCAAAGGATATAACAGCTAGTTTAAGAGAACTAAAAAAACAGGCAATAGAAGAAAAGTCCTTAACAGCAACAGATGAGTTTGATATTTTTGGAGGAATGGTACAAGATATGTCTAAAGTATCTAAAATTAAAAATAAAAGACACCGAGAAATTGCAAAAGATAAATTTTCAATTTTAGATATTACAAAAGAAACAAAATCAATTGGCTATAAATTAGCCTTAGAAAATGTAATAGAAAATGTAAAAGAGGCATTAAAAAAAGTAGTTACATCAGAAGACGTGCCAGTTTATAAAGCCATCCAAGATGAACTTTTGGATGAAAAACAAATTAATGTTTTTGATATGAATCCAGAAGAAGAAATGAAAGAGGCAATAAGAGAAGGAAAATCAAAAATTAATTTTTATAAGATTAATTTAAAAAGAGGCTCAAACGCCATTAGTTTTACCAATCATATTTTTTATGATAATTTGAATAAAACCTTACCACTTGGTCAAGATTTATCTACCAAAGTTTTAGTAGATGTAGCAAAATTAAATATGGAATTGAAAGAAAAAACATCTTTTAAAATGGTAGATTTAGAAAAGGACAATGATTTTTCAACCATTATTATAAAAACAATTCGTGTATTTGAATATACTAGCGTATAAAACTTTAAATTTGATAAATAGTAATTAAAAAAATTACAATGTTACCTATCTAAAAAATAGAAAAAAGAAAAACTGCGAATTGAAAGTAATTGAACGAGCAGTTTTTCTTTTTTCTATTTTTTAGATAAGTAACATTGTGAAGAAAAAGAACGAAAAAACACCCTTTGCATATAATAAATTAAATAATTGATAAAGGGGGGTTATTGTGAAAAGAAGAAAACGAATTTTTTTGGTTATCTTTATGATTTTGACCTTTTTATTTTTTGCAGATATCAATCTAACATATGCCTTAACGCCTAGTTCCAATCCACAATATGAAGGAATTGATGTTAGTAATTGGCAAGAATACATAGATTACAGGCAAGTGGCACAAAGTGGAATTAAAGTAGTATATATTAAATCAAGTCAAGGAAGTAACATTAAAGATGCTTATTTTGATATCAACTATGAAAATGCTAAAGCAAATGGACTAAAAGTAGGGTTTTACCATTTTTTAACGGCAACCAATACACGGAGAAGCGGAGCAAGAAGCACAATTTTTTGCTTCTGTTATAGCTGGCAAACAACCTGATTGTAAACTGGTAATGGATTATGAAGTTTTCGGTGGAGTTAGCAAAGAAGAATCCAATCGAATTGCTGAAGTCTTTTTAGAAACAGTAAAAAGACTAACCAACAAAGAGGTAATTGTATATAGTGATTTATCTAATGCACGTGACCGATTTGGAAGAGAAATAGCAGATAATTATGAATTATGGATTGCCTATTATGGCGATTATAATAATTTAAGAAATGTAGAAACTAGTTGGGAAAGATGGATTGGTGTGCAATATACGGATAGAGGATATGTACCACGGAATTAGAGGGAATGTAGATAGAGATTTATATACAGAAAATATATTTTTATCTGACACAAGTGAGATTCCGAATACAGATAATCCAAATGACAATATCAATACTCAAACCATTTTTTATACCATACAAAGAGGAGATACATTATCAGGAATTGCTAGTCGATATGGAACAACTGTACAGGAATTAGTGGATATTAATAATATTACAAATCCGAATTTGATTTATCCAGGAGAAACGATAAGAATTTCGACAAATTCAACAGTGCATGGGTCAGAAACAAGAGGAACAGGAAGTATTGTATATACTGTACAAAGAGGAAATACCTTATCTCAAATAGCCAATACATATGGTGTCACAGTTGCTCATATTGTAGAATTAAATCATATACAAAACCCAAATTTGATTTATCCAGGTCAAAAATTAAGAATTACAGAGAGTTCAAATACTAATTTAAATTCAGTGATACAAAACAATTATTATACAGTGCAAAGAGGGGATAATTTATCTAATATAGCCCAAAGATATGGGGTTTCAGTTCAATATTTAGTTAATTTGAATGGTATTCGTAATCCTAATTTGATTTATGTTGGACAAATGATTAAAGTTTCGTAGGCAATTTTGGTTTTAAAGTTTTGTTTTTTGAAGTTTCAAAAAATGAAACTTTATTTGTTTTGGGATTGAAAAATATGAAAATATATAATATAATAGTGACATAATTTTTAGGAAGGATGTTGAGAATATGGCTTATTCAGAAGAAATAAAAGAGGAAGTAAAGAAAAGGCTAGCTAAAGGAGAAAAACCAAAACAAATTAGTGAACAAACAGGAGTTAGTGTACCAACTATTTATAATTGGAAAAGACAATTTGAGCAATTCAATCAAGAATCAATAGAGAAATGTGAAGAAGAGAAAATAAGTAAGATGCAAGAGAAAGTAATAACAGAAGATAAACAAGTTCAACAATATTGTATAACTGCTACAGAAAAAGAACAAGAGGAAAACAAGCAAAGTATTGGAAAACAAGAAAATAATACTAATTCCCAGTTTCAAAATGAGAAAAAGAATTTTAAAGAAAGAATACGAGTAGAACAAAATACAAGTAATATAGAAAATAGTCGAGATAACATGAAAAAAATTTCAAATCGCTATTTGGGAATAATGGATTTTTTATTAGAAAAGAGAAATGACATTTATGCAAAAATGCAATCAGAGAATTATAACATCCAAAAAGAAGGAATTTCGCAATGGGATTTGATGGAAGGTTTAATAGAAAAGGTTAACAAAAACAAAGATGATAAACAATGTATCAATCAATTATATGAAAAAATTTTACAATTGAAAGAAAAGGAAAATGGAATGAATCGATAAAATTAAAAAAAAATCTAGACAAGGTAAAAAATATGTGCTAATATATAGAAGTACATATTTTTTGTGCTTTTAATATTTGCCGGTGTGCTGGAATTGGTAGACGGGGCAGACTCAAAATCTGTTGTCAGCAATGGCGTGTGGGTTCGAGTCCCACCACCGGCACCAATTGTAAATTATTGCAGATTTATCTTTCTAAATTTATAATTTTAGTTGCCACTTTTTCAATAAATGTTTCATCGTGTTCTACAAAAATAAGAGTAGGTTTGTAATTTAAAATAGTATCTTCTATCTGTATTCTTGTTAATATATCAATATAATTCAAAGGCTCATCCCATATATAAATATTGGCTTGTTCTGATATGCTTTTTGCAATTAAAACCTTTTTCTTTTGACCTTCGCTCATATCTTGTATATAGGTATCAAAATCTAATTTAGAGAATCCCATTTTTGTTAACATTGCTTTAAATATGCTTTCATCTATTTTATTATCTTCAGCAAAAGTTTTTAAATTTCCTTTCAAATTTTCTGTATTTTGTGATACATAAGAGATTTTCAAATCATTTGCTATTTTAAATTCTCCATTATATTGTATTTCTTTTTCTATAATAAGTTTTAGTATACTTGATTTTCCAATTCCATTTTTTCCAATTATTGCAACTCTATCTTCATTATTTACTTCAAATGAAATAGGCTTAAATAGTAGTTGTTCATTGCACTTTATCTGAAATTTATTTATTAAAACTAATGGATTTTTATTATTTTTTAAAGGAATGATTTTTAAATCTTTATTTCTATCTATATTTTTTAATAAATTAGCTTTTTTATCGATTGCTTTTTGAGTTCTTTGTTCCATAACTTTTGAACTTTTCATCATTTTAGTAGCCTTATGTCCTACATATCCTTTGTCTATTGTAGTTTCTGAATTGTATTTTTTACTTTTTCTTTTTTCTGCTTCATTTGACCATTTTGCAGAATTTTTGGAGGCAACTTCAAGCCTATTTATATCTTTTTGTAACTTTTTATTTGTTATTTTTTCAAAATTATCTTGCTTATCCTTATTTTCTTTCCAAGATGAAAAATTTCCTTGCTTAATTTCAATATTAGTATTATTTATAGCAATTATATGATTTACAACCTTATCTAAAAAAAATCTATCGTGGGAGACGACTATAAAACCATTTTTCTTTTTTAAATAACTAACCAAAGTATTTCTTGTTTCAATATCCAAATGATTGGTTGGCTCATCTATAAGTAAAAAATTGTTATCTTTTAAAAATAGACTTATTAAAAGTATCTTTATTTGCTCTCCACCACTTAATAAATTAAAATTTCTATATAATATTTCTGTATTGATATCTAGTAAATTTAATTCTTTTATAATTTTCCAATCTTCAATATTTGGAGCAATTTCTTTTACTATTTTTATTGACATTCTATTTTTGTTTGTTACTTCAAAAGGAAAATAATCAACATCAACATTTTTCGATATTGTGCCTTTATATTCATATTTTCCTTGCAATAAATTTAAGAATGTAGTTTTCCTTTACCATTTCTACCAATTAACCCTAATTTCCAATCAGTATCGATATTAAATGATACATCTTCAAATATATTGTTATAACTTCCATCATATCCGAAAGTTAAATTATTTACACTTATTAAAGACATAACTCCTCCTATTTAAACAAAAATTTGTAATTTTTTATTTTAATATGAATACTTATTTACGACAAAAACTTGAGCATTTGCCATAGCTAATACATTTATCATAATCTATTTTTGGTGATTTAAAATTTTTTATGACTTAATGATACAACTGGCAAACATCTATAGCTGAGCATTTATGATTTTTAGGGCAATTCACGATTACTATTTGTACAAATAAATGGTAGCATAAATTGATATGTTTTTCAACGAATTAAGATATTTTTTTGAAGAGGATTAATAAAAAAATCAATAAAAATCAAATGAAAGATTGTATAATTTGAAAAAAAAGTGTAAAATAATAAAAAAGAAAGGAAAGTGATAAAATGGAATTAAAGGGAAGTAAAACCGAGCAAAATTTAATGGAGGCATTTGCAGGAGAATCTGGAGCAAGAAATAAATACACTTACTTTGCAGGCAAAGCTAAAAAAGAAGGATATGAGCAAATAGCAGCATTATTCCAAGAAACAGCAGACAATGAAAAAGCACATGCAAAAATTTGGTTTAAACTATTGCAAGGAGGAGACATCCAAGGAACAGCAGAAAATTTAAAAGCAGCAGCAGAAGGCGAAAACTATGAATGGACTGATATGTATGATAGAATGGCAAAAGAAGCCAAAGAAGAAGGTTTTGACCATATTGCCTATCTATTTGAAGAAGTTGCCAAAATAGAGAAAGAACATGAAGAAAGATTTAAAAAATTATTAGAAAATGTAGAAGATGGATTAGTATTTAGTCGTGATGGAGATAAAATTTGGAAATGTAGAAATTGTGGACATATAGTAATTGGAAAACAAGCACCAGAGATTTGTCCAGTATGTGCCCATCCAAAAGCATATTTTGAAATAAAAGCAGAAAACTATTAATCGTGCAGAGTTAAATTTAAGAAATATACGAGTAAACGAAAGAAATAAGAAAGATTTGCTAAATATGTTTAGCCCTTTCTTATTTTTTGTTTGAAAAAGTGCGAAATTTATTGCAATTTTTGGCAATATTAAGTATAATAAAGAAAGAAATTTGTACATAAAAAAGGAGAGCAACATGCCTAAATTTTTTATAACCAATCAAAACATAGAAAATAAGCAAATAATCATAATAGGAAATGATGTAAACCATATAAAAAAGGTACTTCGAAAGAAACAAGGAGAATGTATAACCATATGTAACAAAGACACATCGAAAGACTATTTATGTGAGATTTTAAAATTAGAAGAAAAAGAAATAACCTGCCGAATTGTACAAGAATTAGAAAGTGATGCAGAATCCAATGTACAAATTAGTATTTGGCAAGGCTTGCCAAAAGCAGATAAAATGGAATTAATCATTCAAAAAGCAGTAGAATTAGGATGTTATGATATTACGCCAATAGAAATGAGAAGATGTGTAGTAAAACTAAATGACAAAGACAAAAAGAAAAAGCAAGAACGTTGGCAAAAAATAGCAGAAGTAGCAGCCAAACAAAGCGGTAGAAACCGAGTTCCAGTTATTCATAACACCATTTCTATAAAAGATATTTGTAAGCTATGCCAAGAATATGATAGAGTAATTGTAGCATATGAAAAAGAAAAAGAAAATAAACTAAGATATGAATTAGAAAAAATAAAGCTAGTTAATAATCGTAATTGGAAAATTGCCATTTTAATAGGACCTGAAGGTGGAATAGATGAAACAGAAATAGAAGAATTAAAAAAAGAAAATGTTAAAATTGTAACATTAGGCAATCGAATTTTACGAACGGAAACAGTGGCATTTAATTTACTAAGTATCATTATGTATGAACTAGAAAAATAAAAGATTTAGGATAAAGGAAGGAAAGAAAAAATGGTAACAGACTTAATACAAAAGGAAGAAAACCAAGCAAGTAATAGAAAAATTCCTAAGGAAGTTTCACAAGAAATTTTAAAAAAAATAGTTAGAAATCTCTTAGAAGCAATTGGAATCATGTTTTATTTTATCCTATTAAACTTAGCTTATTTGAATATGAAGCAAGAAAGATTAGTAGGAGATATAAAAGTATTTGCAGGAGCTTTTTTAGTAATTGGTATGCTATTTTTAGAAAAATCTTATAAAAAAGATAATGGCAGTCTTGCCATAACAGGAATAGAATTCTTGTTTTTGTCCTTACATAGTTTATCAATCATGCATGTAATTACTTTATTTAAATATGATTTTAGATTTTACTTATTAACTTCTTCTTATTTGTTTTCTATTTACTATGTATTAAAAGCAATTATCTTATATACTAAGGAAAGAAAAGAATATTTAAATAGTTTAAGTGATATTTCCGAAATTGTAAAAAAAGAAGAACCAATCAAAAGAGAAGCCAAAAAAAGAAAAGAAGAGCTTGAAGAGGAAGAAGATAAAATGCAACTAGAAATGATTGGTCAAAACGAAAAAGAAATAAAACAAGAAAAGCAAGAGGATTTTGAGAAAACGAAACAAGAAGAAAAAGCAAAACGAAAGAAAAAGAATGTTAAAAAAAGAGGTAAGAAAAAATGATGAAAAGTATGACAGGATATGGTAAAGCTAATTTAGCCAAAAGCGAAAGAGACTATCTAGTAGAAATAAAAAGTGTCAATCACAGATATTTAGATATTTCGGTCAAAATGCCAAGAGTGCTTAGTTATTTAGAAGAAGACGTAAAAAAAGAGATTGCCAAACAAGTAAAAAGAGGAAAAATTGATGTTTTTATTACTTTTCAAAATAACCAAATAGAAGGAAAAGAGATAAAAATTAATCATGAAATAGCCAAAATTTACATTGATGAATTAAAGAAATTAGCCAAACAAGAAGATATTTTGGCCAATATTGAAGTAACAGAAATATCCAAACTTCCAGATGTTTTGGTCATTCAAAATAATCAAGAAGATGAAACCATAAAAAATGAATTATTAGAAGTAGTGAATCAAGCAACAAATAAATTAGTACAAATGCGAACTACAGAAGGAAACAAATTATCAGAAGATTTATTGACTAGAATACAAGTTATTCAAGAAAAAGTAGAACAAATATCTTCACTTTCTACTGGACTTATTGAAGAATATGTAGTAAAATTAGAGGGTAGAATAAAGGAAATACTAAAAAATAACGAAGTCGATCCAGCAAGACTGGCACAAGAAGTTGTGATATATGCAGATAAATGTTCAGTTGAAGAAGAAATAACTAGATTAAAAAGCCATTTATCACAATTTAGAAAACTTCTAAATGCTACTGATGCTATTGGCAAAAAATTAGATTTTATCATTCAAGAAATGAATCGAGAAACTAACACCATTGGCTCAAAAGCAAATCATTTAGAAATTACCAATCATGTAATTGATATAAAAACAGAACTAGAAAATGTTAGAGAACAAATACAAAATATCGAATAGTTTTAAATGATTTTATGAAATAACAATTCGTTTTAAAACCTAGATAAAAGAAGGAGGGAAAAGATGCAATTAGTCAATATAGGATTTGGAAATATTGTATCATCAGAAAGAATTGTAGCCATTGTAAGTCCAGAATCTGCACCCATTAAAAGAATGGTGCAAGAGGCTAAAGATAATAAAACAGCAGTAGATGCAACCTATGGAAGAAGAACAAGAGCGGTTTTAATTATGGATTCTGGTCATATTATATTATCAGCTGTTCAACCAGAAACAGTAGGAGGTAGAATTGATAAATCTATCTCACAAGAATTTGATAAATAAAAGAAAGGGAGTATAAAAATGATTGTAAAACCAACAGTAGGTCAATTATTAACAAAAGCACAAAACAGATATGAATTAGTTATTGCAACAGCAAGAAGAGCAAGACAAATTGCAGCAGGAGATGAAGCAAAAACCAAGGCAAAAGAGGAATCACCTGTAACTTTAGCTGCTAATGAAATCGCAGAAGGGAAGGTAACAATAACATGTTAGTCATATTATCTGGTGTAGCAGGAGCAGGAAAAGATACCATAAAAAAAGAACTAATAAAAAGGATGGAAAACGTAGAATCACTTCCATCTTTTACTTCACGTCCCATACGTGAAGGAGATATAGAAGGACAAACCTATAATTTTGTAAGTAAAGAAGAATTTGAAAAAATGATTGAAAATCAAGAATTCTATGAATATGATATTCATCATAACCAATATTATGGAACTTCTAGAAAATTACTAAACGAAAAAATGAAAAGTGGTAAAATAATTGTAAAAGATATTGATGTAAATGGAACCGAACATTTAAAAGAATTACTAAAAGAAGACACAAGAGTAGTTACTGTTTTTTTAAGAGTGCCAAAAGAAGAATTAAAAAGAAGACTAGAAGAAAGAGTAGACAAGCCTAGCCCAGCAGAAGTAATATTACGACTAAATCGATTTGATTACGAAGAATCTAGAATTAATTTATATGACTATGTATTAAAAAATGATGACTTAGAAAAAACGGTTCAAATTATTGAAGCAATTATAGAAAATGAACAAAAAATGGAAACAAAAAAGAGGTAGCTTATGGAAAAGAAAATATTAATAACAATCATACAAGAACTTTGTGAAGAAATGAATATTAAAATGGAAAAATTATCGTATGGTTGGATTCTCCAGCTTTCAAAAGATGGCAAAGTAAGGCATATTTTAGACTATCTTTTTGATAACAATTCAATAGCAAGTGGAAAAATTGCAGCAGATAAATATGCTACCTATGAAGTTTTACAATCTCAAAACATACCAATTATCCAATATACCATGATATTTAATCCAAGTTTAAGAGGAGAATTGATTCCGAAAGAAGGGATTTGGAATACAGTTGCAACAGAATTTTCAAAATATGGAAAATTAGTTGTAAAACCAAATGATGGCTCAACAGGAAAAGGAATTAAACTTTGTCAAACTCTAAGAGAAGTAGAAATTGCCATTCACAATTTATTTAATGAGCAGCACAAATCTGTCAGCATTTGTCCTTATTATGATATTCAAACAGAATTTAGAACATTTTTCTTAAATGGTGAAATTCTATGTATCTATAAAAAAATAAAGCCTTTTGTAATCGGTGATGGCAAAACAAGATTAAAAGAGTTAATAGAAGAATTAGATTTGCCCAATAAGGATGTTAGAGAAGAAAACTTACATAGATTAGATTTAAATTATGTACCCAAGGAAGATGAGAAAATGGAAATTTCTTGGAAACATAATTTAAGTGGTGGTGCTACCCCAAAAATATTACAAAAAGGGGAGTTATATAAAAAAGTGGAACAGCTAGCCATACAAGCTGGAAAAGCTATGAATATGAACTTTACGACGATTGATATTATCCAAACAGTTGATGATAAATTATATGTTATGGAGATGAATTCTGGGGTTTGTGGAGATATTTTTGCTCAATCAGTAGAGGGTGGTTATGAGATAATGAAAGAAATATATAGAAAAGCATTAAAAGCTATGTTTGAATAAGAGTATAGAGGAGAAAAAATGGTAGCAGAAATAATCATCAATCGAACAGCTAAGAAATTAAATAGAACTTTTGATTATGAGATTCCTTCTGAATTAGAAGGACTTATTTTTGTTGGAAGTAAAGTATTAGTACCATTTGGAAAAGGAGAAAAATTAGAAGAGGCTTTTGTAGTAGGACTAAAAGAAAAAACTAATTATTCTAATGAAATCAAAAAAATAGCCAAGTTAGAAGAACAATTAAAAGATGAGCAAATAAGTTTGGCTAAATGGATGGCAAAAAGATATTTTTGTAATGTTTCAGATTGCATCAAATTAATGTTAACACCTGGTACTAGAACGAAAAATAAAGAAAAAAGAATACAAGACAAAACAATTAGCAGTGTCATGTTAGGAAAAGACAAACAAGAAATAGAATTAGCTATTGAAACAGGAAAAATTAAAACAGATAAACAAAAAAAAGTGATTTCTTTTGTTAAAAATAATGAAGGAGTAACCATACCAGAAATTGAACTGTGTACCAATACAAGTAGAGCAATAGTAAATACTTTAATCAAAAATGGTTATTTGAAAGTGGTAGAACAAACCATTAAAAGAAACCCATTACAGTTAAAAAATGAAAATGACATTCAAAAAATAGAAAAAACGAAAAAACTAACCTTAACAGAAGAGCAACAAAATGCTTATCAAAAAATAGAACAAAAAATGAAACAAAATGTTTATCAATCTTTTTTACTATATGGAGTAACAGGTTCTGGAAAAACAGAAATTTATTTACAAATTATAGAAAAAGCATTAAAACAAGAAAAAACAGCAATTTTATTAGTACCAGAAATATCACTTACCCCACAAATGTTAGACCGATTTATTGCTAGATTTGGAAAAGAAGAAATTGCAGTTTTACATAGTAAATTATCAATGGGAGAAAGACATGATGAATGGGAACGAATTCGAGAAGGAAGAGCTAAAATTTTAATAGGAGCAAGATCTGCCATATTTGCACCAATGGAGAAAATGGGAATTATTATAATAGATGAAGAACATGATAGTTCTTATCAATCTGAATCAAATCCAAAATATGATACCAAAGAAGTAGCCAAAAAAATAGCCAAACAAAATAATTGTCCATTGGTATTAGGAAGTGCAACACCTGATATGGAAACTTACTATTTGGCAACAGAAGAAGGAAAAAATAAAGAAGGCATAGAACAAAGTAAGACACAAGAAATAGAAATATTAAAATTAACGAAAAGAGCCAATCAATCATCTATGCCAAGTGTACAAGTAGTGGATTTAAAACAAGAACTAGTAAATGGTAATCGTTCGATGTTAAGTATGGCTTTATACACAGCTATTGAAACGAATTTAAAGGAAAAAAGACAAACCATTTTATTTTTAAACAGAAGAGGGTATTCCACTTTTATTATGTGTAGAAATTGTGGGTATACTGTAAATTGTAAAAACTGTAATATTAGTATGACTTACCATAGTTACGAAAAAAAGTTAAAGTGCCATTATTGTGGACAAGAGGAGAAAGTTGTAACCATTTGTCCAGTATGTCAGAGTGATAAAATTCGTTATTTTGGAACAGGCACACAAAAGTTAGAGCAAGAAATACATAAACAATTTCCACAAGCTAAAACAATTCGCATGGATATTGATACAGTAACTAAGAAAAATTCACATGAACAAATTTTAAATCAATTTAAAAATGAAAATATCGATATATTAATAGGAACACAGATGGTTGTAAAAGGACATCATTT
Organism: Clostridia bacterium; assembly: GCA_022795075.1. GTDB lineage: Bacteria > Bacillota > Clostridia > TANB77 > CAG-508 > CAG-269. The sequence continues at coordinate 43,829 of JAAWGB010000001.1, forward strand.
TCCAAATGTTACCTTAGTTGGTGTAATTGCAGCAGATAGTTCCTTAAATATGGATGACTACCAAGCAAATGAAAGAACCTTCCAAATTTTAACACAAGTAGCGGGAAGAGCTGGAAGAGAGAATTTGCAAGGAAAAGTAATCATACAAACTTATAATCCTGAAAACTTTACGATTCAATGTGCTAAACAGCAAAATTATGAAAAATTTTATGAAACCGAAATTGCCTTGCGTAAACAGTTGAAATATCCACCATTTTGCGATATAATAATGGTGAATTTTAATAGCTCATCAGAAAACGAAATACAAAAAATAAGTAATTGGGTCTATCAATCTTTAAAAAGCAAATTAAAAGAAGAAACATTTCGTATTTTTAAACCAATGCCAGCACCAATTGACAAAATACAAAATCGATACCGTTGGAGAATTGTTATAAAAGGGAATATGACCCAAGAAGCAAATGAGATTTTTCACCAATGTTTGAAAGAATTTTATCATAAAAACGTGAAAACAACAAGAATGACAATTGATGTACAGGGCTTGGGAGAAAGAATTTGAAATTTTTTAGTTGCTCAAAAATAAATGAATGGCGAGTTAAGTCTTTTAATTGGTTTTTATATTTTAATTTAAAATTAGAGCGTTTTGGATGAGGCAAAGAGAAAAGGAGTAATAAAATGGCAATTCGAAATTTGAGATTAGAAGGAGACGAAATTTTAAAAAAGAAATCAAGAGAAGTAGAAGTAATTGATGAAAAAATACAAACTTTAATAGATGATATGATTGAAACCATGCATAAATATAATGGAGTAGGTCTTGCAGCTGTACAAGTAGGGATTTTAAAAAGAGTCATTGTAATTGATTTATATGATGATAAAGGTCCTATTGTATTAATCAATCCTGTTATTATAAAAACAAAAGGAGAACAAGAAGTAGATGAAGGATGCTTGAGTTTTCCCAATCAATTTGCTAAAGTGATAAGACCAGAAGAAGTGGTGGCAGAATACACCAATACAGAAGGAAAAAGAATGAAAGTAAAAGCAAAAGAACTGCTGGCACAAGCTATCTGCCATGAAATCGATCATCTAAATGGAGAAGTTTTTATGGATAAAATTATACCAGGTACATTAGAGTATATAGAATCTGAAAAAAATGAATAATACCGAAACTGTCAAAGTAAATATATAGTTTTAGTAAAGAAAGAGGATGTAAAAATGGAAGAAATAGAACTAAAGTTAGGTTTGATGTTGAAATAGCAGAAGAGAAGAAAGAAAAAATTAGAGAATATATAGACTTATGTTTTGAAATATATAGAAAAGAAACCATATCAGAATCGGAATTATTATTTTTAAGACAAGCATTTGAAAAAGTAGCAATTAGTTATGAAGATATAGTGAAATATACACAAATGTGTCTTGCTATAGAAGAATATACACAAGGCTTAAGTATGCTTAGAAGTAGACATGGAAGAAATGAAGTAACCATTTCAAAAGAAAAAGAACAAACCTTGCAAAAATTCGAAAATTACTTAAGAAAAACATGCAAACTACAACAAGCAATGGAAATCATAAACAGAGGAAATACAAATGCACAAGCAATTTCTGAAACAACAGGATTATCAAAAGACGAAATCAATATTTTTAAATTAAAACTATTTAAAAAGCCAATCAAATTATTGAATATAGAACAACGAGAAAAGGTGATAGAATTGTTATTGCAAGATAAAAATCCTAAGATGATACAAGAAAAATTACAAATAAGTGATTTTGAAATGGAAGATATAGAAGAACAAGCTATATATAGAAGAATAAATTCAACAAAAAGAGATGGAGAAACACAAGTAAAACAAGATAGTAGAATAAGAATAGTAGTATTAGCAACCAAATTAGGAATCAAAGCCCCACACATTGCTAAAATATTAAAACAAACTAATCGGAGAAGAAGTCAAAAATGACATAAAAAAAGCAACAGAAGTGGGATTGATAAAAGAAAATGAATGGCAAGGAATTAAATTAATGGAAGACTTTATGCCAAACAAAATTAGGCAAAAACAAATATAAAAAATACAAAGGAAGGAGAGTATGGTCATTTTAAACTTTCATACCATACAAAAATAATATGAAAATTATATTTATGGGAACACCAGACTTTGCCAAAGAAAGCCTAAAGGCAATCTATGAAGCAAAATACAATATTGTAGGAGTTGTAACCAATATCGATAAACCACGAGGAAGAGGCATGAAATTGCAACCATCAGAAGTTAAACAATATGCCTTAGAAAAAGGACTAGAGGTGTATCAACCCCAAAAAATAAAAGGAAACCAAGAATTGATAGAAGAAATCAAGAAATTAAAACCAGACGTAATTTGTGTAGTTGCTTATGGTAAATTACTACCAAAAGAAATTCTAGAAATTCCACCATATGGTTGTATCAATGTACATGCTTCTTTACTTCCTAAGTATAGAGGAGCAGCACCAATTCAATGGGCTATTTTAAATGGAGATAAAACAACAGGAGTTAGTACTATGTATATGGACGTAGGAATGGATACAGGAGACATTATTTTAAAAGAAGAAGTTCAAATAGAGGATGATGAAACAACAGGAGAATTATGGGATAAGTTGGCTAAAATAGGTGGAGAACTATTAGTAAAGACACTAGAGCAATTAGAAAAAGGAATGGCACCAAGAAAAAAGCAAGGAGAAGATTTTACAGTAGCACCTATGCTTACCAAAGAAATGGCTAAGATTGATTGGGAGCAAAAAGATGCACTAGAAATAAAAAATCTAGTTAGGGGACTTAGTCCATTTATGGGAGCTTATACGTATTTGAATGGAAAGAAAATTAAATTTTGGAAAGTTGCTGTAGCAACAGCAGATGAAATAATGGCAAATGGTATGGAAATTTTTAAAAATGGAACCGTTATTGTTTCTGATCCAAAGGATGGAATTTTTATTAAAACCAAAAATGGAATTTTGAAAGTGCTAGAAATACAAGGAGAAAATGCTAGAAGAATGCCCATACAGGATTTTTTAAGAGGAAATAGGATTGATGAATTTGAAGTATTTGGATCATAAAATTTTTTTTGGTAAAAATAGTTGTAAAAATGGCTAAAGATTGATATACTTAAATACGAAAATTAAGTATATCAATTTTTGATATACAAAGGAGGAATAAAAATGAGTGAAGAAAATCAAAATCAAGGTGAAATAGTAGAATTAGAAGAAGAAATAAAAACAGAAAATGAAGGAATACAAATATCCAATGATGTAGTAGCAGTTATTGCTGGAGTAGCAGTATCAGAAGTAGCAGGTGTAGCAGGAATGGCAGGAGGATTTGCAGGAGGTATTACAGAAGTTTTAAGTGGAAAGAAAAACTTAGCAAAAGGAATTAAAGTAGAAGTAGATGGAACCCAAGCTAAAATTGATGTAAACATTATAGTAGAATATGGTTCAAGAATACCAGATGTAGCTTTTGAAATTCAAAATCGTGTAAAAAAGGCAGTAGAAAGTATGACAGGACTAAAAGTAGAAGAAGTTAATGTACATGTACAAGGCGTTAACACCGATCATGCCAAAGAAGAAAAAGAAGAAGAAACGACAGAACAAAATGAAAGTGAAGAATAGAAAGATAAAACAATCAATGTAATTTAGTTTGACAGTATGGGGAAAAGTGTAAAATATAGTAGGAGGAAATGAAATGAAAATTTTAGAAAAAATCACACTAATTATTTATTCTAATATCATGTTAATCTTATCAGTTGTTCTATGTTTATTAGTATTTGGTTGGTTAGATATAGGACTAGTAGGAAACATTGTAACCAAAATAATAGTTGGAGAAACATCTGGAAAAATACTATTAGGAGTAAGTGTTGCATTTATTTTATTATCCATAAAATGTATCTTTTTTGATACTACATCAAGAGAACAAATAAAAGAAAGACAAGGCGTTCTTTTAGAAAACGAAAGCGGAAAATTGATGATATCAAAAGAAACCATAGAAAATTTAGTCAATTCAGTTGCATTAAATTTCCAAAGTGCAGAAGATGTGATAACAAAAGTAGAATTAGATAAAGAAAATAATGTAAAAGTATTTGTCAACCTAATTGTAAATGAAGAAGCCATTATTAAAGACTTATCGGCTAACCTTCAAGCAAAAATAAAAGAAAAGATAAAAACAGCAACAGATTTAGAAGTAAAAGAAGTTAATATTACAGTAAAAAAAGTAGCACCAACTGAAAAAGAAACCGAATAAAATAATTAGCAAAATAACGCTAATCCTGTAAACGAAAACGAGTTTTCATTTACAAGTAAAACCTTTTAATTTTTAATATAAAAGAACTTAAAAAACGAAAAAAGGAAAGTGATTAAAAAATGAATTTAAAAGAATTTTGGAACCAATACAAAGGAGCAATAATAGGAATTGTAGTAGCAATATTAATTTTAATAACAAGATTACATGACTTAATTTTGGCTATTGTAGTAATTGTATTAGGAGCTTTAGTTGGAAATTATGTACAACAAAACAAAGAAGATGTAAAAACAAAATTAAAGGCATTTATTGATAAAATGTAAGAATATTATTGCAAATTAATATAGAAAACTTTATCAATCATGATAATTGTTTAAAGAAAGGGAAAAATATGAATAGAACTGCTATCAGAGAACAAGCCTTTAAATTAATCTATAGTTTAGAAATACAAAAACAAGATAACAAAGAAGAAGCAATCGATTTATATATGGAAAGTAATGAAATTACCGATATCAATGTAAAAGAATATATGACAGATGCCATATTAGGAATTGAAAAAAACGAAAAAGAAATTACTAAGCAAATTGAAACAAATCTAAAATCAGATTGGAAACTCGAAAGAATATCTAAAATAGATTTGGCTATTTTAAAACTTGCTATTTATGAAATAAACTATACCCAAATTCCCTATAAAGTAGTCATCAATGAGGCAGTAGAATTAGCCAAAAAATATGGAGAAGATGCGTCTAAAAACTTTGTAAATGGAATATTAGCAAGTGTTGTAAAAGAGAAATAGAGGAGAAAATATGAAATATGCACAAATGGCAATTACCGTTTCTGAATTAAATCAATATATAAAGAACAAAATAGCACAAGACGAATATTTAAATAATGTTTTAATAAAAGGAGAAATTTCAAATTTTAAAAATCATTATACAGGTCATATGTATTTTACTTTAAAAGATGAAAACTCACTTATTAAATGTATTATGTTTAAGTCTTATGCCCAAAAATTAAACTTCATGCCAAAAGATGGAATGAAGGTATTTCTTTTTGGTGGGATATCTGTTTTTGAAAGAGATGGTGTTTACCAAGTTTATGTAAAAGCAATGGAAGAAGATGGAGTAGGCGATTTATATGCTAAATATCAAGAATTAAAAAACACATTAGAAAAACAAGGGTTATTTGACGAAGAACATAAACTACCAATACCAATGATGCCAAAAGTAATTGGTGTTTTAACTTCTCAAACAGGTTCTGTTATTCGTGATATTATAAATGTGTCAACAAGGAGAAATCCAAATGTTGTTCTTCGCTTGTTACCAGTTCCTGTACAAGGAGAAGGAGCAGCTCAAAAAATTGCAGAAGGAATTCAATTTATGAACCGAAATAAATTAGCAGATGTGCTAATTTTAGCAAGAGGAGGAGGCTCTTTAGAAGATTTGTGGCCTTTTAATGAAGAAGTGGTGGCCAATAGCATTTATCACTCAGAAATTCCAATTATATCAGCAGTTGGTCATGAAACAGATTTTACCATAGCAGATTTTGTAGCAGATTTACGAGCACCTACACCATCAGCAGCTGCTGAATTGGCAGTACCCAATATTTATGAGGTAAAACAAAAAATAGTAGCCTATGAAAATCGATTGCGTCAATCTCTTATTAAAAAAGTTCAAGTGATGAAATTAAGATATGAAAAAAGTATGTCAAGTTTTGTATTTAAAGAACCTACACGCAGAATACAAGAAAATTATATTAGAATTGATAACTTTGTCAAGCAATTGGAAAATTTGATGAAAACGAAACAAGAAAAGGAAAAAAATAGATATGGCAAATTAGTAGCTAAATTAGATGCTTATAGCCCTTTGAAAACTTTGGCAAGAGGCTATACAATCACCCAAAAAGAAGGAAAAATTATTACTAAAAAAGCAGAACTAAATACAGGAGATTTGATAGATATTAGATTTGAAGATGGGCAAGCAAAAGCAAAAGTACAGTAAAAAGGTAAAACAATTTTTAATTTAGCAAGTTACGAAACCTGTCAACCTAAAAGTTTATCTAAACAAGAAGATAGGTTCGGTCAAGATAATTTTCGAAGAACTTCTAAATTTATTTTAGGGCACCCTTTCAAAACAAGTTTGAACATTTTCCATAAAATAAATTAAGAATTTCTACCTCAATTACTTTCTATTCACTGTCTTCTTGTTTAGAATAAACTTTTAGGTTGACAGTATTGATAAGAGAAAGATAAATGAAATAAATGTAAATAAGAAGGAGGGAAAAATTTTGAGTAAAAGTTTTGAAGAACAAATGGAGCAATTAGAAAAAATTGTAGAAGAACTAGAAAAAGGAGAACTAAATTTAGAAGAATCTGTTTCAAAATTTGAAGAAGGAATTAAAATTTCTAAACAATGTAATCAAACATTAGAAGAATCAGAGAAAAAAATAACCATTTTAGTTAACCAAGATGGAGAAATAAAGGAGGAAAACTTCGAAACAACATAAATGAAATATGAAAAAAGGAGAGAAAAGCAAACATGAATGACTTTATCACATTTATACAAAACAAATATATTTATGTACCATTCTTTTTATGGTTTGGGATACAATTATTTAAATTATTTTATGATTTAGTTACCACCAAAAAATTTAATTTCAAAAGAATTATGGGAGCAGGAGGAATGCCAAGTTCACACTCAGCAGTAGTAGCAGGGTTAGCAACCCTAATTGGAAAATATGAAGGAGTAGGAACCCCTATTTTTGCATTAGCTTTAATTGTAGCATTTGTAGTTATGTATGATGCTTGTGGAGTAAGAAGAGCAGCAGGAAAGCAAGCAAGTTTACTAAACAAATTAATTGAAACACCAGGTCTAACAGGTGTACAAGTTTCAGAAAGATTAGTTGAAGTATTAGGACATACACCCATTCAAGTATTTGTAGGAGCATTAATAGGATTAATAGCAGGATTAACTATATAAAATAAATGAAATAAAAAGGAGGAATTAACATGACAGATATAGAAATAGCAAGAAGTACAAAATTAGACAACATAGTAGATATAGCAAAAAAAGTAGGAATTCAAGAGGAAGATGTAGAACCATATGGAAAATACAAAGCCAAAATATCCGAAAAAGTTTACCAAAACTTACAAGACAAGAAAAACGGAAAATTAATATTAGTAACAGCAGTTAATCCAACCCCCTTAGGAGAAGGAAAAACTACCATATCCATAGCAGTAGCAGATGGCTTAAGAAACATTGGTAAAAATTCAATCCTAGCCTTAAGGGAACCATCTTTAGGACCAGTATTTGGTATTAAAGGAGGAGCAACAGGAGGAGGAAGAGTACAAATTGCACCAATGGAAGACATTAACTTACACTTTACAGGAGATATTCATGCCATAACAGCAGCTAACAACTTATTAGCTAGCCTGATTGATAACCATATTTATTTTGGAAATGAACTAGGATTTGAAAAAATTGTATGGAAAAGATGTGTAGACTTAAATGACAGACAATTAAGAGAAGTAGAAACTGGTTTATCAGGAGAAAAAAGAGTTGTGCCAAGACATGATAAATTTGACATAACTGTAGCTTCAGAAGTAATGGCAATCGTATGTTTAGCAACTGATTTAAAAGACTTAAAAGAAAAATTAGGAAACATATTAATTGGTTACAACAAACAAGGAGAACCAATTTATGCTAAACAATTAAAAGCAGAAGGAGCTATGACGGTTTTATTAAAAGATGCCTTAAAACCAAACTTAGTACAAACTTTAGAACATACACCAGCTATTATTCATGGAGGACCATTTGCCAATATTGCACATGGATGTAATAGTATTACAGCTACAAAATTGGCCTTAAAATTAGGAGATTATGTCATAACAGAAGCAGGATTTGGAGCAGACCTAGGGGCCGAAAAATTTATAGACATCAAATGTAGAAAAGCAGGAATCAAACCAGATGCAGTTGTATTAGTAGCAACCATAAAAGCTATTAAATATCATGGAGGAGTAGAAAAAAACAAAATACAAGAAGAAAATATCGAAGGAATTGAAAAAGGAATCGATAATCTATATCGCCATATTGATAACCTAAAAAACAAATTTGGATTAAATGTTATAGTAGCCTTAAACAGATATGTACAAGATACCGAAAAAGAAATCCAATACTTACAAGAAAAACTGGCTAAAAAAGGTGTCGAATTAAGTTTAGTAGAAGGTTGGGCAAAAGGTGGAGAAGGAGCAAAAGATATTGCCGAAAAATTAGTCCAACTAACACAAAAAGAAGAAAAAGACTTTTCTTATATGTATGAATTAGAAGATTCTATCCAAACCAAAATTGAAAAAATTGCAACTAAAATCTATGGAGCAAAAGGAGTAGAATTTTCAGAAGAAGCACTTACAGAAATTAAAAAAATAGAAGAATTAGGATATGGGAAATTTCCAGTATGTATAGCCAAAACACAATATTCATTTTCAGATGATGCTAAAAACTTAGAATGTAAAGGAGATTATAATATCACTATAAGAGACATTCAGTTAAAAACAGGAGCAGGATTTGTAGTAGCATTAGCTGGAAAAATTATGACTATGCCAGGACTTCCAAAAGTACCATCAGCAGAAAGCATCGACATAGATGAAAACGGAGAAATTGTAGGAATCTTTTAAAATGCTATCAAAAAAAGAGTTGCTAAAAAATTCGCCCATTTGGCAATTTCTAGCAACTCTTGCTAGCTTAAACAGTTAATAAAATAAATGTAAAAACAGAGGAAAAGAAATGGGAGAAAAATTTGAAAAACTAAAAGAAGAAAATAAAATATTAGTGATGTTAGCCTTTTTTAGCATATCAATAGGATTATGGACAAATTTTAAACAATTATGGTTACAAGATAATAGCTTAAATGTAACAAGAGTAAGCCAGATTTTAAGTATATCTGGTTTGTTTTGCGTAATAGCTTTAATTATATTTTCAAAAAAACTTACTTTAAAAAATATTAAAAAAGTTATAACGATATCTATACTTTTAAAAACAATCAATCTAATTTTGCTAGCAACTTTAAATCATACAGGGTATAAAATGATTATTGAAATAGTAACAATATTAGATGCAGTTTTAGAAAATTTAATTATTATTAGCATTTATCCACTTATTGTAACAATTAAAAAGGAAAATACACTGTATAGTAAAAGAAAATTAGTAGAATATTTATTTAAAGATATAGGAATTTTAGTAGGTGGTATATTCATTGGAAAAACAATAGCAGGATTTACAATAAATTATAATGTATGTTTGTTGATTTCAATTTTATTTTTAATTCTATCTTTTGTTACAATATTAAATATAAAAACAAAAGTAGAAGAAGAAAAAAATAGCAATCTGAAAGAACCTTTAAGTTATATGATAAAGGACAAAATACAAAGAAATTATTTGGGGTATGTGTTGATTTCTGAAACTGCTATGAATACGGGATTAGGCCTAAAAATGTTGATGCTTACTAATCAACTTAGTTTTTCAGATGGAAATGCAACCAATTATTTGTTACTAATTGGTTTAATAGCAGATGTAGTTGGAATTTTAGCTTTAAAATATTTTACACCTAAGAATTCTTACGTAACTGTAACGATAAAATTTGGTATTAGATTTTGGCTATATTTCATGGCATTTTTATCTAACAGTTTAGTAAGTTGTTTCATAGCAATGACATGGTCTATCTTAATTTCAACTGCTTATGAAAATGTAGTAGATGCCCCTTATATTAATCGTATTCCAAATGAATATCAACTTGTTTTTACCAATTACCGATATATCGTAAAAGCAATTGGAACTTCTATTGGTCTATTTTTTGCAGGAATTGTTTATCCATTTGGAATTCCTAATATGCTTGGTTTATCAGCATTTTTTATGATTTTTCAAATGATTTATGCGTATTACTTAGTTTACTTAAGAACCACCCAAAACCTTGCTAAAAATAAAAAAATATGATAAATTTTAATTATAATAGTTTATTAAAAATTTATGGCTAAAATAAACAAAAAATATTAATTTTTCAAAATTTATGAGATTTTGAATGCGACCAAAACAGCTCTAAAAATGATTAAAATAAAGCTATGAAGGGTCCTGTTTTCGGGTAGTAGTCATAGCTTTATTTTTAGCATTTTTTAACGTCGTGAAGGGTAGCCGAAAAATCCAATAAATTTTGAAAAATCAATATTTTTGTAAATTACCAATTTAAAATATTAAATGGTAATTTTTATTAACCAAATAGATAATAACAAAATCTACATAAACCAAAAGAGAGGAAACCAATGAAAAAGAAAAATAATAACCACCCAATATTTGCAGATGAAATAAAAAGAACCTTTCCCATTTATGCGTTAGGAATGGTTTTTCATGTTATTTGTATTTATATACTCTATAAAATACCAAGCATTATAGGAGAAATATTAGACTTATTACTAGCAGGAAATGCCGAAAAAGAAGTCATAATGAATCAAGTATATCGACTAATATTTTATTCTATCATCATGATTATTCCGAGAATTTTATACCGAGTACTTTATTTTAGAAGAGCTAGAATATCAGATACCTATTTAAGAAAAAAAGTAGTCGAACACTTACAATATGTCAAACCAGAATATTATGACAAAGAAGAAAAGGGAGCTTATTTAGCCTATTTATCAAACGAAATATTGATGATCCGCAAATTTTTGGGTAATGTATTTTTTTATGTAACAAGATTAATTTTAGCCCCTATTATTGGAATACTAATGATAGGAGAACATGTTAATCCTATCTTGGCATTAAGTGTTGTGCCATGTTTGCCAATTGCCATAATATGGATTATTCAACTATACAAAAAATTAAATGAAAAAATAGAAAAAGCGAGAGTTGTAAATGTAGAATTATCAAATACCATTGAACAAAATACATCAGGATTTTCACTTATTAAATTATACAATGAACAAAAACACCAAAAAGAAAAATTTCAAGAAACGAATCAAAAAGCCTATATAGCAGACTATGAAATTGGTGTTATCAAAAATAAAATTAGTAATGTTATTAATATCTTATATGCAGCTTGTTACTGTCTAGGATTTGGAATAGGTGTTTATTTGATACAAAAAAATACCATTACTATAGGAGATTTAACAGTTTACATTTCTTGCATAAGTGTAGCTTTATCAGAAATTACCAATTCGATTGAATCTTTACTAAATGGGATTGCTTATTTTAAACAAGCCAAAAAAAGATATAACTATTTTTTCAACCTAGATACTTACAAACAAGAAGGAAAAGAATTACAAGAAATTGAGAAAATAGAAGTTAACCATTTAACATATTGTTATTCAGAAAATATGAAACCAGTCCTTCAAGACATTTCTATGGAGATTTTAAAAGGAGAAAAAATAGGAATTGTTGGGCAAATAGGAGCAGGAAAAACAACTTTAATGAATATTTTAGCAGGTTTTTATGAAGTACCAAATCAAACCATAAAAATAAATGGAATAGATATACAAGAATATAGTAGAGAAAGCATTTTCAAAAAAATTGGATATGCCATGCAAAAAAGTATCATTTTGGATGAAAATATCAAAAATAACATTGATATGAAACAAGAAAAAGAAGAAGAGACCATCAAAAATATTATTGCGAAATCAGAATTATTAGAAGATGTTGAAAAAATGGAAGAAAAATTAGAAACCAATTTAGGAGAAAATGGTTCTAAAGTCTCAGGAGGGCAAAAACAGAGAATTCAAATTGCAAGAACGCTATTAGAAACAAGAGAAGTTAATATTTTTGATGATAGTTTATCAGCTTTAGATAGTAAGACCGAAAAAAAGGTTTTACAAGCAATTGAGCAAGAAGTAGGAGCCAACATATTAATTGTTGTTTCTAACAAAATTAGTATGATGAAAAACATGGATAAAATTTATGTATTGGTTGAAGGAGAAATACAAGATATGGGAACCCATGAAGAATTATTACAAAACAATTCATTATACCAAGAATTAAGCCAATATGAAAGAGAGGGGGAAGAGTTATAAAAGAAATTGTAAAAAAACACCTAAAAACTTTTTTGGGAATTAGTGTGATATTAATTATATGCAATATTTTTGGAACCATTCACCCTTTTGTAATGAAGAAAATTTTAGAAGTGGACATTCAGTCTGATGGTGTACAAATGATTTTAATACAATTAGTTGCACTCTATGTAGGAATCCATGTAGGTTATGCTTTTCTAAAGAATGTAAGAAATATTCAAATTAATAAACTGATGGCAAAAGTAGTAAGAGATATTCGAGAAACTTTATTTGATAAAGTATTAACATTCAAAATGAGAACCTTTGAAAAATACAATTCAGCACAACTCTATACAAGACTAACAGATGATATCAACCAATTAGGAACCATGTTTATGGGAGCCTTAAATGTAGTCGTCAATAATGTTATCTATTTAATTTTTATGGTTATTATGATGTTTTTTGCTAATATTTCATTAGCATGGATAGGATTAGCAACAATTTGCTCCATTGGGTTATCAACTAAAAAATTTACGAAACTATTAGGAAACTATACACAAAAATTCATGAAAAAAAGAGATGAAGAAAACAAAAGATTTTCAGAATTTTTTAACAGAAATAAATTAACCTATTTATACCAATTACAAGAAAGAAATATAAAGGAAGTCAATTATTTATTGGATAAAGAATTGCAAGCAAGAAAAGGTTATATTTTATTACAAAGTTTTACCTATTGGACCTTAACACTTTTAGAGGCTTTAGGAATTTATGCTGTTCTTTATTATGCCCTAAATATCAATGTATCCATATCAATTGGTAGTATTTATTTAATATTATTTTATATCAAAGAATGTAGAGGTCCTTTAAATGAAATATGCAATCAATTAGAAGAAATTCAAAATTGTATGGTATCTTACCAAAGAATTGCAGAGGTTTTGAAAGAAAAAAATCCAGAGAACTTAAGTAGTGGAGAAGAAGTAGAAACCGTAAAAGGAGATATTGAATTTCAAAATGTATGGATGAAATATGAAAAAGAAACCGTTTTAGAAAATGTATCTTTTCTAATAAAAGAAGGATCGAAAGTAACCATTGCTGGAAGAACAGGAGCAGGAAAATCAACTTTAGTAAATGTTTTAATGAAAATGTATGATATTCAAAGTGGAAAGATATTAATTGGTAACAAAGATATTCATAAAATAGCTACCAAAAGTTTAAGAAACAATATTTCTTATATCTCGCAAAATCCTTATATTTTTGCAGATACCCTAAGAAATAACATTCGATTAGGAAACCAAAATATAACAGATGAGCAAATTATGAATTTAGTCCAAGAAATAGGAGTAAATCCACTACTTGAAAAATTGCCACAAGGATTAGATACCACTATTAAAGCTAATGAAATGTCTTATGGAGAATTGCAAATAATTGCTTTTATACGTGCTATTTTGCACCAAGCCAATATTTATATTTTTGATGAGCCAACATCTAATATTGACTTAAAAACAGAAAATATGATTCAAAAAATCATTGACCATATTTCCAAAACAAGTACAGTACTAATTATTGCACATAGAAAATCGACCATTGCAAGTTCCGATAAAATTATTTATTTAAAAAATGGAAAAGTAGATAGGATAGTTAATAAGGAGAAAAACAGTGAATTATTATGAGAGCCTAAACAAACTAATTGATACCATAGAAGAAAATTTAGAAACACAAATTGATTATAATGATTTAGCAAAGGTAATAGGAACATCATCTTATACCATGCAAAGGATTTTTGCTTTTTTGGTAGGTATCACAGTAACGGAATATATTAGAAAAAGAAGATTAAGCAAAGCAGCAGAAGATTTGAAAAGAACCAATCAAAAAATTATTGATATAGCTGTAAAATACCAATATGATTCTCCAGTATCATTTACACGGTGCCTTTAAAAAAATGTATGGACAATCGCCAACTAACTTTAGAAAAAGCAATACGAAAATAATCTTTTTTCCAAAAATAGAATTTGATTTAGCCATAAAAGGAAAAAGTGAATTAAAATATCGAATAGTAGAAAAAGAAGAACAAATTTTTTATGGAAAGACAACAGGAATAATAGCCGATACAGATAAAAAAGCTATACAGAATTTGTATCAAACTTTAAAAAAAGATGGAACAATCGATTTTATGGTAAACAATAAAAAAGGAAAAGAATGTTATTATGGAATTTATGAACCAATTTATGAAAAAGGTATGTATACGCAAAAAGGCAAATACTATGTTTTAAGTAAAACACCTCGTGAAGACTTTGTAGAAGTAAAACTTCCAAAAGCTAAATGGGCCTGTTTTAGTGTACCAAATAAAAGACAAAAAAATATTGTAAAAATAGGTAAGCAAATTTATAATAACTGGTTACCTGATTCACATTATTATTTAACAGAAGTTTATTTAGAGTGGGAAATCTATTATGAAGATTATTGTGAAATTTGTATAACAGTGGAATAAAAACTTAATAAAATTGATACCAAAAAAATAAAGTAAAAAACTCTTATTAGCGATATAGTCTAATAGGAGTTTTTTATAGGATAGGAAAGGTTACAATTTACTAAGTTGATTTTTTATAAAAGTTTATATAATTTTTTCTAAAGTAACTCCCAATATCGAACAGTCTGTAATTGCATAACAGACTGTAACTCATCGGTCCCCCCGAATGTTACTTTATAAAAAATATATAAACTTTTTGATTAAAATAATAGAACAGTAAATTGTAACTAGGAAAGTTCTCTGAACTTTCTATCATATAAAATGTTTCAAAAAATCAGAAATGTTGTAAAAGAAGGAAGAAATGATGAAAGTTTTGAAAGGTAGCAAAAAATATATGATAGTATTAATAATATTAAGTTGTATCTATTCGTATTTTAGTTTACAAATTGCTGTTTATATTAGTTATGCCATAGATGGCTTACTATTTCATAATAGGAACCAAATTCCTAGTTACTTAAGTCAAATAATAAAAGGAGATACCATAAAAGGATTGCTCGTATTAGGTGTAATCATGATAAGTATAAATGCAATCATTGCAATTGTAGGGTATATTAGACAAAGAGTAA
The DNA here is from genome assembly GCA_022795075.1 of Clostridia bacterium. Taxonomy (GTDB): domain Bacteria; phylum Bacillota; class Clostridia; order TANB77; family CAG-508; genus CAG-269. The sequence continues at coordinate 59,195 of JAAWGB010000001.1, forward strand.
CAACCTTATTTTCCTTAAAGATCAGTTCAACAATAAAAAAGAACTTGTATGCTCATATATTAAATTTAAAATATCAAAGTTATCAGTCTTATAGTAAAGTAGAAATGTTACAAAGAGCTAATGATGATGCACAAGAATATGCCAATTTTTATAAAGTGCAGTTTAATTTAATGTTAGATATTATTTCTTTAAGTTTTTTTGTTATAACGCAAAGTATCGTTTTTAGTATCTCGATTACTATATATTTAATAATAACTATTACTATTATGATATTATTTGCTTTTTGGTATTATCGAAATATGATGCTAGTATTAGAAAAAGTTATTGTTAAAAAGAAGAAAATGTTGGGAGCAATTATAGATAATGTTAATCAATTCAAATTTACTAGAATTTATAATCGACAAAAAGCAGAAGTACAGAAATATAAAAAATTAAACAAAGATTATACAGAAGAAGACATTAGACTGGTAAAATTAATTTTATTTTATGAAATTATTAGTGAACACATTACTTATTTAAAATCTCCAATTATCTATCTATTGGGCGGAATTTCAATTATGAAGGGAACTATGACTATGCGGTACATTAACTGCTTTGTTGTTATTTGCCACTAATATACTAAATACTATCTATTCATTTGGAGAAAATTTGGAAGAAATTAATAACTTTTTAATCATAAAACAAAAAATCAAAAAACTAATGGATTTGGAAGAAGAAAAAAATGACAATCATTTTTATGATTTAAATGGAGATATAAGATTTCATAATGTTTCGATAGAAATTGCCAAAAAGAAAATTGTGTCAAACCTAAATTTAATAATTAGAAAAGGTGAAAAAGTAGCGATTTTTGGAGAAAACGGAAGTGGTAAGACAATGCTTGCTAAAGCTATTTTGAAGTTAATTCCATTAAATGGTAATATTTACTTAAATTATCACAATAATAAAGAATTAAATCAATCTAACATACATGAGTATATTGATTTTATTCAAGGAGAAGTTGACTTATTTACAGGAACAATATGGGATAATATCGTGTTGAACCATTTAGCAACAGAAAAGCAATTGATAAAAGTATTAAAAGAAGCGGAAATTTATGAAGAAATTAAACACTTTGAAGAAGGTTATCAAACAACTGTAGGAGAAAAAGGTGTTAAACTATCTGGCGGACAAAAGCAAAGAATTTTAATTGCAAGAGCTTTGATGAGAAATAAGCCAATTATGATATTTGATAATGCTTTTTGTAAATTGGACAACCAAACCGCTAATAAGATTTTTGAAACATTAAGAACCAAGTATCCTAAAACAACTATGATTTTTATTACTCATAAGCAGGAGATAAAAAACTATGTGGATAATATCTTAGAATTATCGAATAGAGGATTAAAACTACCAAAAAAGGAAGGAATAAAATGAAAGAAAAACATAAATTAAAACAGTTTCAAATGATGTATCAAGATGTAGGGTATCATAAAAAATTTATAGTTTTGTTTGTATTAATTATTGTAGCAACTATATTAGAAATTATAACCGTTCCTCCTATTATTAAACAAATACTAGATATAGAAATACCACAAAAAAATGTACAAGGTTTTATCGTTTTAATAATCATCTACATTTTTATGATATTGGTACAAGGTTATATGGTATTAAGGCATTGTGAAATGAGATGTTTTTTATCAAGAAAAATAAAAAGAGATTTAAGAAATCGAATTTTTGAAAAATTGCAAAAAGTGAAAGCTAAATTTTTTGATGATCATGAAACAGGAATGATTTTACAATTTTTACAAGATGATTCCCAAAATGCTGGACAATTGTTTCCAATTGTTACAACAGAAATGTTTATAATGGGGTTGATTCGATTTTCTATTATTTCGATATTTCTATTATTTGTTAATTTAAAAATAGCACTTATCATTTTGTCATTATACTTAATAGGATTGCTTATTACTTTATTTTTCAATAGTAAGACAATGAAAAAACTAATAGAAATTAGAAAGGTTAATATGGCTGTATATACCACTATCAATGAAGGAATACAAAATTATTTAACCATAAAAACATTAGGAATTATCCATGAGAAGGTTAAAGATTTAGAAAGTAAATTAGAAAAATATAATTATGAAAATAGAGAACTAGAAAAAATAATTAGTACCTATCATACAATATTTTCTTTTATTACATCTCTTTCAACAGTTGTTGTTATTTATTTTGGTGGCATGAATGTTATACAAGGAATGATGACTTATGCACAAATTATGCTAATGATAGATTATTCGGAATATTTGGAATTTGAATTTAGTTGGTTTACAAGACATTTAACAGATTTTAATCAATGTTTTTTAGCATATTTAAAAATTTTAGAATTACTAGAAACCGCAGAGGAAGAAGACTTAGATAAAGGAAAAGAATTAGTCGATAAAATTACGCATATTGAATTTGATAAAGTATCATTTTCCTATCAATCTACCAAAAAAAATATTGAAAATTTTTCCTTGCAAGTAACAGAAAATGAAAATGTTGCTTTAATTGGTAAAACAGGAGTACGGAAAAACAACAATTATCAATTTGTTAGAGAGATTATATGAACCACAAGAAGGAGAAATTCGTATGAATCAAAAGGATTATAGAGAATATAGTATTGCTTCCATTCGTAAGAAAATTGGCTATATCATGCAAGAGGTGCAAATTGTACCAAATACGATTATCGATAATATGAAATATGTTAATCAAAAAATAACAAAAGAAGAAATTATGGATATATTTAAAACTTTAAAATTACATGAAAAAATTATGTCTTTGCCAAAGGGATATTATACGAATATTTATGAAGATTCAACTATTCTTTCGACAGGAGAAAAGCAGATGATAAGTTTTGCTAGAATTATGGCCATGTCTCCTGATATTGTTATTTTAGATGAGGTTACTTCTGATTTGAGTTGGGAAAATGAGAAATTAATAAAAAATGCCATGGATTCAGTCATGAAACGGTAGAATTACTTTTATGATTGCACATAGATTATCTGCTATTGAAAAATGTGACAAAATTATAGAGATAAATTAAATCCCGACACATCTATGTGGTGTGTCGAGATTTAATTTTCTTCCTCACTTGTTGAAGAACTTGGAGGAGGTATAATTTACTGCTGTTTCATCAGGCCTTTTAACCTTTCTGACATTTCTAAAAGTTCCCGCTGCTCGTCCTTGCGGGCCATTCCTATTATCTGCTGTTGTGAGATATCGCCCAATGTTATGATATTAAATTTTGGGGGAATGTGTTTTGATTTTCCTGTGTTAGATGATATAACAATTCCTACCCCACAAAGTTCGCCCCGATTGTTCTGCTCAATAAGCTGGTCAAAAATTTCTCTAAGTTCTTTTTCTTTCATAAAAAAACCTCCTTATACTTGTGAATTTTCTAGCATAACCATATTATAGCAAAATTTACATAAAAAGTCAAATGAAGAAAAACATAACCAAACTCTTGTTTTTAAAAAAGAAATATAGTATAATAAGAAATGTGAGAAAAAAGTTGCCAAAGCAGACATATCTTTTTGGCACAAATAAAACAGGGGGAAAAAAGATGAATGATAAAATTACAATAAAAGGGGCAAAAGAACATAATTTAAAAAATATAAATTTAGAAATACCAAGAGATAAATTAGTTGTCATTACTGGTCTTTCAGGATCAGGAAAATCAAGTTTAGCATTTGATACTTTATATGCAGAAGGGCAAAGAAGATATGTAGAGAGTTTATCTTCTTATGCTAGGCAATTTCTTGGGTTAATGGAAAAACCAGATGTAGAAAGAATTGACGGATTATCACCTGCCATTTCCATTGACCAAAAAACAACTTCCAAAAATCCACGTTCAACAGTAGGAACCGTAACAGAAATTTATGATTATATCCGTTTACTATATGCAAGAATTGGGGTTGCCTATTGTCCAAACTGTCACAAAAAAATAGAAAAACAAAGTATTGATCAAATTATTGACAATATCATGAGTTTAAAAGAAGATACTAAAATACAAGTATTAGCACCAGTAGTAAGAGGACGAAAAGGAGAATTTACCAAACAATTAGAAGGCTATCAAAAAGATGGTTTTGTAAGAGTTAGGATAGATGGAGAAATTTACGAATTAGGGGAAGATGAGATTGTTTTAGACCGAAAGAAAAAACATGATGTAGAATTAATAGTAGATAGATTAGTCATTAAAAAAGATATGGTAAGCAGATTAACCGAATCAGTTGAAATTGCATTAAAACATGCTGATAAAATGGTTTTAATTGATATTGTGGGACAAGAACCAGTTTTATATAGTTGTAATTATGCGTGTTCAGAATGTGGCTTTAGCTTTCCAGAATTAACGCCAAGAATGTTTTCTTTTAACAATCCATTTGGTGCTTGTCCAACTTGTACAGGGATTGGATATTTAATGAAAATGGATGAAGATTTAATTATTCCTGATAAAAATAAAACCCTATATGATGGTGTAAAAGCCTTTGGTTCAAGTACCATGAAAAAAGGCGATACTATGGCAAAGATGTATTTTGAAAGTATTGCTAAATATTATGATGTTACAATTAAAAACAAAAAAATTAAAGATTTACCAAGATGGTTTATGGAAAAAATCTTATATGGTACAGGAGAAGATGAAATTGATTTTGAATACTCTTCTTATGCAGGAGTTAGAAAATTTAAAGCACCATTTGAGGGGGTATTACCAACATTAGACAGACGTCACAGTGAAACCAAATCACAAGGAATGCGAGACTTTTATGAAATGTATATGAGCAATTCTCCTTGTTATTCTTGTCATGGAGCAAGATTAAAACCAGAGATATTATCCATAAAAATAGGTGACAAAAATATTAATGAACTAACAGATATGTCAATCAATAAAATAAAAGAATACTTAAACAATTTAAGCCTAACGAAAACACAAGTCATGATAGCAGAATTAATCTTAAAAGAAATTGACCAAAGATTACAATTTTTAATGGATGTAGGTTTAGAATATTTGACTTTATCAAGAAATGCAGGAAGTTTATCAGGAGGAGAAGCACAAAGAATTCGTTTAGCTACACAAATTGGATCAGGACTAACAGGAGTATTATACATTTTAGATGAACCAAGTATAGGATTACATCAAAGGGATAATGACAAATTATTAGCAACACTTAAAAAATTAAGAGATATAGGAAATACTTTGATAGTAGTAGAACATGATGAAGACACCATGTATGCAGCAGACCAAATAATTGACATTGGACCTGGAGCAGGAACCCATGGTGGACAAGTTATGGCACAAGGAACAGCTGAAGAAATTAAGCTAATAGAAGGTTCTGTTACAGGACAATATTTAAGTGGTAGAAAACAAATAGCTGTACCGAAAAAAAGAAGAAAATATACCAAAACAAAAGTAATTGAGGTACAAGAAGCAAGTGAAAATAACTTAAAAAATATTAGTGTAAAATTCCCATTAGGTGTATTTACTTGTGTGACAGGAGTTTCAGGTTCACGGAAAATCTACATTGGTCAATGAAGTATTATATAAAACAGTTGCAAAAGAATTAAATGGATCCAATGAAAAACCAGGGAAATGTAAAGGCGTAAAAGGGTTACAAAATATTGATAAAATTATTAATATAGACCAATCTCCAATAGGAAGAACACCACGTTCTAATCCAGCAACTTATACAGGTGTATTTGATTTAATTAGAGATATTTTTGCAGCAACTGAAGAAGCTAAAATAAGAGGCTATCAAAAAGGTAGATTTAGTTTTAATGTAGCAGGTGGAAGATGTGAAAGTTGTAATGGAGATGGTGTGCATAAAATTGAAATGCACTTTTTGCCAGATATCTATGTACCATGTGAAGTTTGTAAAGGAAAGCGTTATAATCGAGAAACATTAGAGGTAAAATATAAAGGAAAAACCATTGCAGACGTTTTAGATATGACAGTTGAAGAGGCATTAACATTTTTTGATAAGATACCAAAAATCAAACAAAAAATACAAACTTTGCATGATGTAGGTCTTAGTTATATAAAACTAGGTCAGCCATCAACAACTTTATCTGGAGGAGAGGCACAAAGAGTAAAACTAGCTACAGAATTATCCAAAAGAGCAACTGGCAAAACGTTATATATTTTAGATGAACCGACTACAGGTTTACACATTGCCGATGTTCACAAATTGGTAGATATTTTACAAAGATTAGTTGATACAGGAAATACCATTATAGTAATTGAACATAATTTAGATTTGATAAAAACATGTGACCATATTATTGATTTAGGACCAGAAGGTGGCGACAATGGTGGAGAAATTGTAGCAATTGGTACACCAGAACAAATCTGTACCAATGAAAGAAGTCATACAGGCAAGTTTTTAAAGAAATATTTAGAAAATTAAAAAACAAAATTTAGGATAAAAATTGATAAAAACTATCCAAATCGTCCATAATAAAGAAAAATGAAGTTGAAATTTAACTTTATGTAGTAGTATGGAAGAGGAGGAAAAACATGTTTAATTTTAGAACAGACTTAGCCTGTGAAAGAAAAGAAATTTATCAAAAAGCTAATCAATTAGAAGAAATTGATGGAATTGAAACCCAGAAAGAAGAAATTAATGAAAACCTAAAAGTAGAAAGAGTAAAAATAACCAATGAAAATGGCGAAAAAGCAATTGGAAAACCAATTGGAAACTACATTACAATAGATATTAAAAAACTAAAAATAGCACAAGATGAAGAAATACAAAAAGCAGCTGAAATTTTAACAAAAGAATTAAAAGAAGTTGTAGGAAAACATATTGATACCCAAGGAGAAATCTTAGTAGTGGGCTTAGGAAATATTTATGTAACACCAGATGCCTTAGGACCAAAAGTTATCAACGAAATAGAAGTAACAAGGCATATTATTAATTATTTGCCACAATATGTAGAAGAAGGAACTAGAATGGTAAGTGCTATATCGCCAGGAGTATTAGGAACAACAGGAATTGAAACTGTTGAAATTTTAAAAGGAATTGTAGAAAATACAAAACCAAAACTAGTTATTGTAATTGATGCTTTGGCCTCTCGTAGCATTGAAAGAATTAGTAGTACAGTTCAGATATCTGATACAGGAATTGTACCAGGTGCAGGGGTAGGAAATAAGAGAAGTGAAATTAGCCAAAGCACTTTAGGAATACCAGTTGTAGCAATTGGAATTCCAACTGTTGTAGAAACTGCGGTATTGGTTAATGATTGTTTAGATTTATTCATTGAAAAGCTGCAAAATGAAGCGAAATCAAATGATTATCTCAATCAAATGAAACAAGAAGATAATTATGAGCAGATAAAAGAGGCTTTAGTACCAAAAGATTATAATCTAATTGTAACGCCAAAAGAAATAGACGATTTAATTGAAAACATGAAAGACATTGTAGCTGGTGGAATTAATGGAGCTATGTAAATAAAAAAAGTATTGCATGAATCTTGCAATACTTTTTTTGTGTGTTATAATAGAAGGGGGAGTAAAATCAAAAAATTCACATTTTACATCATAAAATGTGATTAGCTAAAAAGGAGAAAGAAAAACATGCAAAATTCAGTGAAAGAAATTAATGTAGAAACAAGAACATTAGAGCAATTATTAAAAGATTTACGAGAAGAGAAAAAATGGACATATGTTCATATTGTAGAAGAATTAAATAAATTAGGTTTAGTAGTTGATGAAAAAACAGTGAAAAAATGGGAAGTTGGTTTAGAATATCCCAAAATAGAGGAAATCTATAAATTATCAGAATTGTATTTTGTACCAAGTGAAAAATTTGTTATGGCTAAAACCAATAGTTATCAAGAAGGCTTGGCAACCATACATGCAACATTTATAAAATGGATTTGTTATATAACAGGAATTTCTTTAAAAATTGGTTATATTGCTTTTTATGTTATTATTTCAATAGCATTATTAGTAGCACTTTCATTTTTTATTGAAAACTTAAATAAAGTAGTAGAAATAGGAAAAGAAAATATATGAATTTTAGAACGATAACAGTTTTCTTATAAAAATTGTCTAAAAATGTTGCAAAAAGGATTTTGTTAAGATATAATCACAATAGAAAAATAAAAGTGCTGTTAGTTTGAAAAAATTGTAAATATTTATTTTTTTGAACAAAATAAGCCAAAGAAAGGGGAATATAAATGGAAGAAAACAAAAAGGAAACAAAACCAGTAGAACCAACAGAAGAAAAGAAAGTAGAAGCAGTAAAAGAGGAAAAAATGGAAGAAAAAAAAGTAGATAAAGTAAAAGAAGAACCAAAAAACGAAATAAAAAAGCAAGAACCATCCAAAGCTACTAATAAAAAAGTAGAACCAACTAAAAAGGTGAAAGTAGAAAACAGCAAAAAAACTAATAACAATACTATTATAATCGGAGTTGGAGTGCTTATTGTAGTGGCAGTTGCTATTATAATTAGTATGGTATTCATGAAACCTTCTCCTAAAAAGGCAGTAGAGGATTCATTTAATCAATTAAAAGCAGGAACTTATGCACAAGAAATGTTGGCTGGAATTATGCAAGGGGAAGACAATGTAGAAGCAGAAGCACAAAAATTATGTTTTGAAAAATTACAATGGAAAGTTTTAAGTGAAAAAGAAGAAGGAGAAACAGCAAAAGTTGAAGTAGAAGTTACCAATAAAGATTTTCAAACAATCATGTCAAATTATATGCAAAAAGCATTAAAAGCAGCATTTAGTGGAAACACAAACCAAGATGAAATGTCAAATTATCTAATGGAAGAATTAAGAAATGAAGAAGTTCAAACAGTAACTAATACACATACCTTAACATTACAAAAGCAAGATGGAAAATGGGAAATTACAGATGAAGAAACATTTGTAAAAGCTGTATTACCAGGTTTGTATGAAGCAATCAGTGCATTTAGTAAATAAAATGTTTCCAAAATATTGAAAATGTGTTAAAATAAAAACAAAATTCCACAAACATACTAAGAATGTTCAGAATGTGGAATTTTTGTTTTTTTATACAATTGACAAATATTGCAATCACTACATAAATTAACTTTATTTTCAAATACTAATTGTAAAGTATTAATAAATTCATCCATGTAATCATCAACTAGATGAATATAAATCTTTTTGGGTAGTAAAGTGAGTAATGTATTTAGGATATAATCATTAGTAGAAAAAGTAATATCACTTAGATATTTAGCTTTAAAAATATCATCATTTACTACTATCAAATTTTTATTCTCATCTAATAAAAACGATTCTGAAGACGAAAACACAATATGCACTAATTCACAACCATAATCTTGTGAATTAATATACAATTTTAATAAAGAGATAAATTCCAAATACTCTTTTTCTATAACAAAATGATTAACAGCATCTGTAACAATTGTGTCAAGAAAAGAAGAATAACTTTTTAACCTAAAATTAACAAAGCCATTTAATACAATTGACTTATGAACTTGCAAAAATTGATAAAAAACGTTATATAACATTTTAAACTTTTTATCAAAAAGATTTGAAAAATCATCAGCCATAATATCAAAGCAAGTTGCTAAAATTTTATTTCTTTCAATTGTATCAAAATAAAAATAATTTTGTAATATCAAGCGTTTTAGCAAATCTTCTTCTAGTTCGTCAATTACTAAAAAAGCTAAAATAGATGAGACTTTAGACAAAAAAAGAGAATCGTTGTTACCCCAATAATGAATGATAACATTTTTATAAGCTTTAAATTCGTTTTCAGAAAAACAAATATTTTCTAATTCTAAGTTTTGAAATTCATTTAGTAGATATTTTATTAAATCAGAATTATTTGTCTTTATACATAGTGATCTCATAAAAAAATTCCCCTTTCCAACATAACTAGTATCTACTAAATTTCTAAAACTTATACATTATAGTATGCGGATAGGAAAAATTTGTGCAATTGTATCATGGGGGATTCATTATTATTATTATTATTATTATTTATTTTTTTTCATATTTTTCTTCAAGAGTTTTGGGGAGTATGCTACTAAGATAAGATATATCAATTTTAAAAATCAGATTCGTTCAAGACAATCTTCGAAAAACTTCTAAATTCATTTTATGGCACCCTTTCAAAACAAGTTTGAACATTTTCCATAAAATGAATTTAGAATTTTTATCTTAGATTGCTTTCAATTCATCTGATTTTTAAAATTGATATATCTTATCTTAGTAGCATACTCCCCAAAACTCTTGAAGAAAATATAAAAAAGGAAATGTTTAAAATATACATTAATGATAAATCCTATAATCAATTTCAGGAAAGATGCAATCTTTTTTTGAGATATCTTTTAAAAATTCCTCATCAATCTTATCTTCTTTTATTTGATAATAGAGTTTGGTAAATCTACCAATATGATCTTTTATTCTTTTTTTGGCATAGTCAACCATTGTACCATTTGTAATAATAAATAGCCAGTCACTGCTTTGTGCTAAAAGTAATTCCCTAGCACATTGATTTAAAGCTTTTTTCTGTAATCCTTTGGCATTTGGATAGTTCCAAGCTAGTTCACACATTCGATCGCCAGCAACATGAAGATGTCTATGGGCATAATCATTGGTTGGGTTTAGCCAAACTTCACTATAACCGTTAGCACCCCAGCTAGAGCGACAAGGGGAAGATATTTGTATATTTGGATATTGATCGATGTATTCAGATGGTGTAATTAATTGGAAGTTGCAATCATCATAATAGATTTTTTTAAATAAAATGTAAAGCCAATAAGGTCCTTCATACCACCAATGACCATAAAGTTCGGCATCATAAGGGCATAAGATAATTGGTGGTGTTTGCATATATTGTGAAAGATTGGCAATTTGTGAGTTTCTGCTGTCTAAGAAGTGACCTGCTTGTCTTTCAGCAGAGTCCATAGCCCATTTTGGATTGTAGTAGTCTTTAAAATCAGAATCACCTGTTATTCGATAATATTTAATTCCTGTATGAACTCGAACGCCGTTGTGCGCAATATATGGTTTGATATAGTCGTAGTCAGCTTCATAGCCAATGTCACGATAAAATTCTCTGTAATTATAGTCACCAGGGTAACCATTAATAGAACTCCATACTTGCCTAGAAGATTCGATGTCACGTCCAAAAGCAATAACTCCTTCTGGGGAAACAATTGGAGCAAAGGTACCATATACAGGAGTAGGGTTAGCATATAAAATGCCATGTGATTCAGTAATAATGTAGTCAATACCAAATTCTTTTAAATATTTATCTGCTTCTGGAACATAGCCACATTCTGGTAGCCAAATGCCACGAGGTTTTCTACCAAAGTATTTTTCATAAGTTTGTACGCCTACAGCAATTTGGGCTTTTATTGTTTTTTCATTGACATATAAAATTGGAAAGTAGCCATGGGTAGCTCCACAAGTAATAATTTCAAGAACACCAATGTCTTGAAAATGTTTAAAGGCTTGAATTAAATTACAGTTATAAACTTCTTTAAATAGATGTAAGTCATTTGTATAGCGTTCTAAATAATAGTGGGAAAGTTTGTTTAATCTTTCATCATTGGCAGTTCTTTTGACTTCTTTTTTAGATAATTCAATTAATTGTTTTAGATATTTGATATATTTTTTTTGTAATAATTTATTGTCAAGCATAGATAATAAAGGAGGAGTCATTGACATGGTAATTCTGAAATTTACTCCTTCTTCTACTAATTTTTGGAAATTTGTTAAGAGAGGAAGATAAGTTTCTGAAATTGCTTCATATAGCCAAGATTCTTCTAAATAGTCATCACTTTCTGGATGATGAATAAAGGGAAGATGAGCATGAAGTACAAAACTTACATATCCTTTTTTTTCTTGCATGTTTTTTCATTCCTTCCTATTTATATAAAATGTGAGCTGAAACTGTATGGGTCAGCTCACTACTACTATTACTATGTGCTTTTTTATCATTAATAGTTATTTAGTTTTGTGGTTGTTGAAATTTGGATGAGAAACTTCCAAAGAGGAAGGGTTACTAGATGATGGATTGGATAAATCAAAGATTTCTTCTATATTTTCATCTTGATAAATTGCTTGGTATAAATCGTAGATGTTGTATATTTTTCCCATATTTCGGATCAAGGAAATAGAAGATACTGTTTCTTTGGTCAGTTGTCCCGTTTTTACATTTTTAAAGTAAATCATTTTTTGGTGGTTATCAAATAAAATTTTATCATTAGGAGATTCAATTTCGTTAGAAGTAGTAATGTAAATATAATCAATATTATTTAATTTTTCTGTTTTGATAATGGGACGTCTTCCCAGTTCGATTTTATAATCACATTTGCTGTCTGCTACATGTAAGTACCAGCTATTAGCAAAGTCATTGATGGCTACTTCGAAACTATAACCAAGTGTACGATTATGGATTATTAAAATAGGTTTTGTTGTTTCAAAAAAGTTTTCGCCATATTGTTTTTCAAAGTTTTTTCTGTCTTTATCGGATATATCCCAATAAATAAAAAGATTGGTAGGGGTTTGTGCTAATACTTTTACAATAGTTTGATTGTATCGATAAGGTAAATCATAATATTCTACGATTGTTCCTTTTTTCTCAGAGGAATTAGTTTTTTTGATAGTTGCTTTTTTTCTTGTGGTTGTAGATTTTTTAGTAGTCGTTTTTTTGGAATTAGATTTTTTAGTTGTAGCTACTTTTTTGGTGCTTGTTTTTTGGGGTTCAACCTTTTTCTTGGTTTTAGTGGTCTTCTTTTTAGTAGTAGTGGTGGCTTTTGGAGTGTTTTTTTTTGTCGTGGTTGATGGTTTGGTTGTGCTTGCTACTTTTTTGGTAATTGATTTTGTTTCTTCCTTTTTTGTTTGATTTTCTTTTTGAGTTTGTTCTTTTGTTTTTCTTGGCATTCTTTTCCTCCTATGTAATCTCATACTTTCTATCTTATCTTATACTAAAAGTTAAATAAATTCAAGTGAATTTCATAAAGTTTTTGAATTTATTGTTTATATAAAGTTAAGAAAAAAATATATAAATTTTTTGATTAAAATAATAAGTCAGTGAAGTGTAATTTTGAACTGGAAATAAAATCGTATACTATATTGACATAATTCTAGTTTATTGATAAAATAAAAACATAAATAAAAAAATAGTAGAAACATGTAGAATTTTATAAACTTAATGCTTATAAAAAGATGAATACTATATTTTAAGATAGTAAATAATACAATAGAAAAATAAAAAAAGAAATGAAAGAGAACAAAGGAAATAAGGAGAAGATTGTATGAAAAAAAGAGCAAAATTAAGAAAAAAAGAAAATACTAATAAAGGTATTACATTAATTGCGTTAGTAATAACGATAATTGTATTATTAATTTTAGCAGGAATAACAATAGCCACTTTAACAGGAGAAAATGGAATTTTAAATAAAGCTAACACTGCTAAAGAAAAAACACAAGAAGAAACAGCAAAAGAAAAAGTGGAAATAGCAGTAATGGGAAGTTATGGAACAGATGGAAAATTAAATTATGAGGAATTAAAAGAGAATTTAGATAAAGTAGATGGTATAATAGGAGTACCCAATAATATAACCCAAGAAAGTTTTCCGTTAGAAGTAAATGTAGATGGTTATAAAGTAATCATTGAAAAAAATGGAACTATTACAATAGAAAAAGCAGGTAATATACCATTAACTATAGAGCAAGCCAAAGAAGAAGGAAAAGTATTAGATGAAAATAACCCAGTAACAATTACGGATAAATATAATAATAAAATAGTGATACCAGAAGGGTTTAAAATAGCAGAGGACTCAGCAGAAGATGTGACAGGAGGAATTGTAATTGAAGACGAAAGTAATTTAGAAACGAAAGGAAGTCAATTTGTATGGATACCAATAGGAGAAATAAATGGAGCAGATGAAGTTACAAAAACCATAAATTTAAATCGATATTCTTTTGCAACAGATGGAACGCCAACTGCACAAGGAGAAAATATTATACAGAATGATTATCAAGAACTAAAATCATCTACTTATGGGAATATGACAGCAAAAGATATAGATGAATTTAAATCCAGTGTTTTAAAAAATGGAGGTTATTATATAGGAAGATATGAAGCAAGAACCCCAACGAAACGAACTGCTATAACAGATGATAGTGGATTAAATAAAGTAACCATAAAAAAAGATGATTATGTATATGATTTTGTTCAGCAAGCACAAGCAGGAAAATTAAGTCAAGAGATGTATAGTGGTAAAAAATTTACAAGTGATTTAGCAAATAGTTATGCGTGGGATACAGCAGTCGTATTTTTACAATTATTTGATGATAGGATAGATAAAACCATACCTTATTCTAGAAGAAAAACTTTAAATTATGGTTATGCTGATAAAGGGACGAATCATTTAGAAAATTTAAATCAGCAAGATAAAATATGTAATATATGGGATATGGCAAGTAATAAATTTGAATGGACAACAGAGACAGCTAAAGTTTCAAATTCTCCATGTACAGCTAGAGGAGGTAATGCTGTTACTACTAGTGATATGTATACAAGTGGTTATTGGAAATATTCATTAAGTTATAGTGGCTGTGGAGATCATTCCTTCCGTATCATACTTTATATATAAAAAAAGTTTTAGATTGATGAAAAGATAAGTAATTCTAATTATTAGACAAAATAGTTTAATAAGAAGGATAAATTTTCAAAAATCTAAAGCTTTTTCTTTAAATTTTAAGAAAAGCCTTTCAAAAAACAACAAAATAGTATAAAATAATAAAAAAATAGAAAATGGGAGAGGAAAATGAACAAAAAATGGCAAATCTATGAAACAAAGGAACACGAAATCGAACAAATACAAGAAAAGTATCAAATTAATAAACTGCTAGCCACCATATTATCCAACCGAAACATAACTAAGAAAGAAGACATACGACTATTTTTAGAACCAACAAGAAATGACTTTCATAATCCATTTTTAATGACTGATATGGAAAAAGCAGTACAAAGAATCTTACAAGCCATAGAAAAACAAGAAAAAGTTACCATTTATGGAGATTATGATGTAGATGGAATAACTAGTATAACAGTCTTAAAAAGTTTTCTACAAGACAGAGGACTAGAAGTAGAAAGTTATATCCCCAATCGATTAGAAGAAGGATATGGTTTAAACAAGCAAGCAATTGGGAAAATTAAAGAAGAAGGCTGTCAGTTAATGATAACAGTAGACTGTGGAATATCAGCCATAGAAGAAATAAATTATGCCAATTCACTTGGAATTCAAACCATTATAACCGATCACCACGAACCAGGAAATGAATTACCACATGCCTTAGCTGTTATTGATAACAAAAGAAAAGACAGCAATTATCCATTTCGAGAATTAGCCGG
Source organism: Clostridia bacterium (assembly GCA_022795075.1). Taxonomy (GTDB): domain Bacteria; phylum Bacillota; class Clostridia; order TANB77; family CAG-508; genus CAG-269. Next base: position 74,577 of record JAAWGB010000001.1, read on the forward strand.
AGTAGGAGTAGTATTTAAACTCATACAAGCAATTGGAATGAAATTAGAATTAAAAGAAGAAGAATATTTAAAATATTTAGATATTGTCTGTGTAGGAACCATATCAGATATTGTGCCATTAGTTAATGAAAATAGAGTTATTGCCAAACTTGGTTTAATGTTAATTCGTCAAACCAAAAATATTGGCTTACGTTCTATTATTCAATCATCTGGATATAGCAAAATTGATTCTAACAGCATTTCCTTTGGAATAGCACCTAGAATTAATGCTTGTGGAAGAATGGGAAAAGCAGAAGAAGCCTTAGAATTATTGCTATCGAAAAATTACAATCGAGTAAGTGAATTAACTCAAAAATTAAACGAACATAATCGCATTCGACAAGAAACTGAAAAAAATATTTTTGAAAATGCTGTCAAACAAATAGAACAAGAACATTTAAAAGACAAAAATGCCATTATTGTAGGGGGTGAAAACTGGCATCATGGTGTAATTGGAATTGTATCTTCTAAAATTACAGAAATGTATTTTAAACCAAGTATTTTACTAAGCTTTGAAGAAGATGGAATTGGTAAAGGTTCAGGAAGAAGTATACCAGGATTTGATTTACACGATGCTTTAATGCAATGTACCAATACTATTGAAAAATTTGGTGGTCATAGCATGGCAGTAGGAATCACCATAAAAAAGGACAAATTTGCAGAATTTAAAGAACAATTTGAAACAATTGCTACCAATGCTCATATTGACGAAATTATACCAGTTATTCAAGTTGACAGTAAAATAGATGTCAAAGATATCAATCAAGAGATGGTAGAGAGTTTAAAACAATTAGAACCTTTTGGGGAAGGAAATCGAATGCCAGTATTTGCCTTTAGAAATCTAAAAATCGATTCCATTCGAGCTTTATCAGAAGGAAAACATTTAAAACTAACCTTAAAAGATAACAATACCATTATCAATGGAATTGGCTTTAATTTGGGACAATTAGCCGAAGAATATAGAATTGGTGATAAAATAGATGTAGTAGGTGTTTTAGAAATTAATAGTTTTAATGGTACAGATAGTTTACAAATTAATATCAAAGATTTGATGCGTTCTTTATAAACAAAAATATATAAACTTTTGATAAAAATAATCAATTAGTGAATAATAATATGAAAAAGGGGAGGCTAAGAAAATTGCAGGAGGAAAAAGAAATAACCATAAGAGAAATCATCAATAAAAGAAAACAACATACTAGAAAAATAGACAACAAATTAATTACCAAAGCATATAATTATGCCAAAAGTAACCATGGTGAACAATGTAGACGTTCAGGTGAGCCCTATATTATTCATCCACTTAATGTTGCCTATATTTTAGCAGATATTGGTTTAGACGATAGTACCATATGTGCAGCTCTTTTGCATGATGTAGTTGAAGATACAGAAGTAACAGATGCAGACATTCGACAAGAATTTGGGGCAGAAATAGCTGAAATGGTGCAAGGAGTAACTAAGCTAGGTAGTATGCAATTTGCATCCATTGAAGAACAACAAGTAGAAGATTACCGAAAAATGTTTTTAGCAATGGGAAAAGATATAAGAGTCATATTAATTAAATTAGCAGATAGACTTCATAATATGAGAACACTAAAATATTTAAAAAGAGAAAGACAAATTGCAAATGCCAAAGAAACCATGGAATTATATGCACCCCTTGCCAATCGATTAGGTTTATATTCTATCAAATGGGAATTAGAGGATTTAGGATTCAAATATTTATACCCTGAAGAATATCATGAATTAGTAGAAGGAATTAACAAAAAAAGAGAAGAAAGATTACAATTTATTGAGAAAATAATGGATGATATTCGTGTTCAACTAAAAAAACAAAAAATCGAAGCAGAAGTAACACGGAAGAGCCAAACATCTATATAGTATTTACCGAAAAATGAAAAGAGACAACAAAACACTAGATCAAATTTATGACTTATTTGCCTTACGTATATTAGTTCATTCTATAAAGGACTGTTATGCAGCCTTAGGTATTGTTCATGAAATGTATAATCCTATGCCAGGAAGATTTAAAGACTATATAGCAGTACCCAAACCCAATATGTATCAATCTATTCATACTACACTTGTAGGAGATAAAGGAACACCTTTTGAAGTACAAATTCGTACATGGGATATGCACAGAATTGCAGAATTTGGTATTGCTGCCCATTGGGCATACAAAGAAGCTAATTACTTTGGAAAGAAAACATCTGTAAAAGTAGAAGAAGATAAATTGGCATGGCTAAGAGAAACTTTGGAATGGCAAAAAGAAATGCAAGATCCACAAGAATTTTTAAATACTCTGAAGACAGAATTATTTGAAGACGAAGTATATGTTTTTACACCTAAGGGAGCCATAAAAGTCTTACCAAGAGGAGCTACACCAATCGATTTTGCCTATACCATTCATGCAGAAATAGGACATCACATGACAGGTTGTAAAATTAACAGTAAAATGATGCCAATTATAACCAAATTAAAAAGTGGAGACATTGTAGAAATTATCACATCTGATAAATCAAAAGGACCAAGTCGAGATTGGCTAAAATTTGTAAAAAGTACGAGTGCCAAAAACAAGATACTAAATTGGTTTAAAAAAGCACAAAAAGCTGAAAACATAGAAAAAGGAAAAGAACTAATTGAAAAAGAACTAAAAAGAATTGGATTGACTCATACAGACTTATTTAAAAATGAATACTTAGATCCGATGTTAGAAAAATACAAATACAAAAATTTAGAAGAAATGTACGCAGCAGTTGGATTTGGTGCGAATTCCTCTGTTAAAGTAATTGCTAGAATGTTACAAGAATATCGAAAAGAACATGAAGAAGAAAACATAGAAGCAAAAATAGAAGAACTGGCCAAAGCAAAACTGAGAAAACCAAAGCCATCCAATTTAGGAATTATTGTAAAGGGAATTGACAATTGCTTAGTCAAATTATCCAAATGTTGTAATCCCCTTCCTGGAGATGAAATAGTAGGCTATATCACAAAAGGAAGAGGCGTATCCATCCATAGAAAAGACTGTGTTAATGTAAATGACCTATTTTCAGAAGAAAATAGAATGATTGATGTAGAATGGTACCATGAAAATCAATCATCTTATCAAGTGGATATTGAGGTAAATGCTAATGATAGAAGTGGCTTATTAATGGATATCTTAAAAGAAATTGGAACAACAAAAGCCAAAATACTAGGTGTTAATACTAAGACAACTAAAGAGAGAATTGCAATTATAGAAATTACTTTAGAAGTTGAAAATTTAGAAGAATTGAATAAAGCTCAAAAAGCGATTCGAAAAGTAAATAGTGTATATGAAGTAAGAAGAAAAGTTTAAAATGGAACAATTTGGGACAAAGAAAAAAGGAGAGAAACGAAAATGAAATTAAAAGAACTTAAAATTGATACATGGATAGGTGATCCAACTAATTGTTATATTGTTGTAGATGAAAATTCAAAAGAAACGATGGTAATTGACCCAGCAGGGGAAGTAGATAAAATAACACAATTAGTTGATATTATGAAAGGAAAGCTAAAATATATCTATTTAACACATTGCCATAGTGACCATATATTAGGAGTAACAGATTTAAAAAATAAATGTGGTGGAAAAATATTAATTCATAGAGAAGATAGTGAAGGTCTAAATCATCCAGAGATTAATTTATCTCCTTATATTGGTGTTGGAGAAATTGAATTAGAAGCAGATTCTAGAATTGATGATGGTGATTTAATTCATTTGGGAGATTTGGCTTTTAAGGTTCTTCATACACCACGGTCATACAAAGGGAAGTACGAGCCTTTATTGTGAAGAAGAAAATTGCTTGTTTTCTGGTGATACTATTTTTAGAGGAACTTGGGGTAGAACAGATTTACCAACTTCTAGTAGAGAGGCTATTATGAAGTCAATTGAAGAAAAAATTATGGTTTTACCAAATGAAACGATTGTGTATCCAGGTCATGGTATGATGGCAATGTTAAAGGATGAAAAGCCAATTTATTTGGAATTGAAACCTAAATTGTTTTAATATCTAAATCAAAATATTAAATTAGGAGTGTGAAAAATGAATCGAACAGAACCAAGAACGTTAGCAGGATTTATGGAATTGTTACCAAATGAACAAATACAATTTAATCAGATAAAAGCAAAGATAGAAAATACGTATCAAAAATATGGATTTTTACCATTGGATACGCCGATTATAGAATTATCAGAAGTATTGCTAGCTAAAGCAGGAGGAGAAACGGAAAATCAAATTTATCGCTTTACCAAAGGAGAAACTGACCTTTCTTTAAGATTTGATTTGACAGTTCCTCTTTCTAAGTATGTTGCGAAAAATTATGGAAATTTAAGTTTTCCTTTTAGAAGATATCAAATAGGAAAAGTGTATCGTGGGGAAAAAGCACAAAAAGGGAGATTTAGAGAGTTTTATCAATGTGATATTGATATTTTAGGAGATGGCAAGCTAGATATTATTCATGATGCAGAACTTCCAAGCATTATTTATACGATTTTTAAAGAGTTAGGATTTAATGATTTTACGATTTGTATTAATAATCGTAAAATATTAAATGGTTTATTTGAAAGCTTAGGCCAAAAGGATTGTTCGGTTGAGATATTAAGAATCATTGATAAAATTGAAAAAATAGGAAAAGAAAAAGTAGTAGAAGAATTAACTAAATTAGATGTTCAAAAAGAAAAGATTGAAACGATGATGGATTTTTTGGCAATAGATGGATCATCTAAGCAAAAGATTGAAAAGTTGGAGTCTTTAAAAATTGATAATGAAGTATATAATCAAGGAGTAGAAGAACTAAAAGAGGTAGTAAAATATATTCAACTATTTGGTGTGCCAGATACTAATTTTAAAATAGATTTAACAATTGCACGAGGTTTGGATTACTACACAGGAACAGTTTATGAGACTTTTTTAAATGACTACCGAGAGATTGGAAGCGTGTGTTCTGGTGGAAGGTATGAGAATTTGGCAGAATATTATACCAATAAGAAATTGCCTGGTGTTGGTGTTTCAATTGGTTTAACAAGATTGTTTTATAAATTAAATGAATTGAATTTAATTAAGATGCCACAAGAGTCAATTGCACAAGTATTGATTATTCCTATGGTGGAAAATTTGGAACAACCAATTAAATTGGCAACTGATTTGAGAAGTTTTGGTGTTCGTACAGAAATTTATTTGGGTGATAAGAAACTAAAGGCAAAATTTAAGTATGCAGATAAATTGAAGATTCCTTTTGTGATTGTTATTGGGGAAGATGAAGTGGCTACCAATCAAGTTAATGTAAAGAATATGCAAACAGGGGAAGAAAAGAAGGTTCTATTTGAGGCTGGTGAAATTTTAAATTACATAAAGTAATATAATTGAAAAGTTTTATAGAAAAAGGTTTATATTTTTTTGTTGCAATAATTCTAAGTTATTGTGATAAAAATGTATAAACTTTTATTTTAATTTAAGTAGACAGAAATGTATGGTGATTTCTTATTGACAAAAAAAGTTATGCTTTTTTGCTTGCCATAATTTGACTTTTTTCTCATAATATTGTATAATTATGTATACAGGTAGAATTATGCCTGTTTGTAAAAATTCGCTGCAAAAATTTGGGCAGCTTTATATATAGATAGTAGTTTTCATTTATAGGAGGGCTACAAAATTGACATAGATGTAACTGTAAAACATTAAGCAATATGCAAGTGCATTTGCTTATGCACATTGAAAAGAAAATATGGAGGAAAAAACCATGAAAAGAACAAAAAAAGTTTTGGGAATCGTAGCGATTACAGCAATTATAATTTCATTAACAGCAATTATAATTTCATTAGTTAGCTTAAGGAGCTGTTGTGAAAACAAAGAAGCAGAAAGAGTAAATCTTCTTCGGGGAATAACCATTGAATTAGACAATGATGCTGAAAAAGAAGATGAAAAAACATCTGAAAAGGAAGATGAAAAAGCATCTAAAAAGGAAGATGAAAAAGCATCTGAAAAGGAAGATGGAAAAACATCTGAAAAGGAAGATGGAAAAACATCTGAAAAGGAAGCCGAAAAAGAAACTGAAACACCAAAAGCACCAGAACCATCAAAAGCACTGGAACCAATAGAAACACCAAAAGATGATGAACAAGTAAGCAAAAAGAAAAACTTGAAAAAGACAGATATAATAGTAACAGTCTTTAAGAAAGTTCCATATACAGGAAAAAAAGTTAAGGCAGTGGAAGTGACTCTTAAGCCAAGAGTTACAGCCAATATAGAAATAGAATATAGACAGAATAAAAAGAAAGTTGGAAAGGCTGTAAATGTAGGAGAATATACAGTCATAGTGACAGCAAAGGGAACAGGAGAATATGAAGGTGTAATTAAAGTAGAGCGGAACTTTGAAATAACGCCAAAAAAACTTTCAAAAGAAGATGTCACAATTACTGGAGCAGAGAATCAGCTTTATGATGGCGAAACTAAAGATGTTTTGTCAAACTTAAAACTGTCTTTAAAAAAAGGTGTAACGGCTAAAGTAGTTTATGCAAATTGTTATGATGTAAATAAAAACCCCGTATTCAACATAACAAATGTGGGTGAGTATATTATCGAAATGACAGTAAGGGGGTATGGAAATTACACTGGAACAGTCGTGAAAGAAATAACGGTAAAGATTTTACCAAAACAGATCGAAGAAAAAGATATAGAAGCCATTATAGTTGAAGAAAATCTGATTTATAATGGCAACGAACAGGCTGTAATAAAAGATGTAAAGTTTCTTGACGGCGTAACAGGTAGCATTGAATCAATAAAATGTTATCAAAATGATATAGCAACAATTCCTGTAAAAGCAGGCGAATACATCGTGAGAGTGGCAATAAGAGGAACTGGCAATTACACAGGAAGTGTGGTAAAGGAAGTGACAGTAAAAATTTTGCCGAAAACACTCAAAGAAAGCGATGTAAAAACCATTGAAATCGAAGAAAATTTGATTTATAATGGTGCAGAAAAGAAAGTTATAAAAGATGTAAAAATGATTCATGGAGTAACAGCCATAATAGAGTCAATTAATTGTTATCAAAATGGTGTAGAAACCATTCCAGTAAATGCTGGAGAATACATCATGATAGTAACCATAAAAGGAACTGGCAATTACACAGGGACTGTAGAGGTAAAGAAAACTGTACAAATTGAAAAAGCTACTGTTGATCCTAAAGCAATTTCTGCAATGGTATTCAAAGGCAAAACTTTTGAGTACAATCCTCAACGATTCTATTCGATTTATGTAGAGAACATACCATCAGAGGTTTTGGAAGTTATCTATGAAGGTAATGAACAAAACGAAGAAGGTCGGTATGTAGTAATAGCAAAATTTGTAATGAATCCAAATTACAAGGAAATTCAGCCATTAACAGCTGAGATTATCATTATAAATAGCTCCTCGGAAAAACCAGGAGAAGGAGAGCAGGAAAAACCTGATGGAGACAAGGAAGATGAAAATCCTGACAACTCAGGTCAGGAAAATCCTGGAGAAGACAACAACCAGGGAGAAAACCCTGAGGACGGACCTCAGGAAGGAACTGACGGAGACGACAATCAGGGAGAGGAAAACCCTGAAGATGAGGAACAGGAAGGAGCTGATGGAGACAACAACCAGGGAGAAAACCCTGAAGACGAAGTCATGAAAGGACCTGAAGGAGAAGAAAACCCTGAAGACGAAGTCATGAAAGGACCTGAAGGAGAAGAAAACCCTGAAGA
>JAAWGB010000019.1 GCA_022795075.1 Clostridia bacterium
AATAGCTTTAGAAATACTTAAAATACAGCAAGAAAGGGTCCTGTTTTCGGGTATAGTTCTGCTGTATTTTTAGTATTTCTTAGCGTTATGTAGGGTAACCGAAAAACTGAAAAATATGAATTTAACTAGGTTACTATCAATAAGTAGGTTTTTAGGTGAACGACAATGTTTAGTAGGTCATGATAGAAATTAAAGGAGGAATTGAAATGTCAGAATTAGTGTTTGCGGAATTAGTAAAAAAAGAAGAATTAAAACCAAATATTTATAAATTTAGTGTAAAGGCACCAACTATTGTAGAACAGGCAAAACCAGGAAATTTTATAGAAATTAGAATAACAGAACAAACCGAACCATTTTTAAGAAGACCAATTAGTATTTATAATTTAGACAAAGAAAATGGTATTTTGGAATTTATTTTCCAAGTAAAAGGAAAGGGAACCGATATTTTAGCCAAAAGAGAAGTAGGAAATAAGATTGATATAATTGGTCCAATTGGTTATGGGACTTTTAAATATGAATCTTATCAAAATTTGGCAATTATTGGAGGTGGCATAGGTGTTTTCCCATTATATGAGTTGGCAAAATGTGCGAAAAAGGACAAAAAGAGTGTTACGACTTATTTGGGTTTTAGAAACAAAGATTTTGTTGTTTTAGAAGATGAATTTAAAGAGGTTTCAGACGAGCTTGTTTTGACAACAGATGATGGAAGTTATGCTAAACAAGGTTTTGCTATTAGTTATTTAGAAAAAGATATACAAGAAGGCAAAATCGATTCTATTTATGCTTGTGGACCATTACCCATGCTAAAAGCTGTACAAAAAATGGCAGTCGAAAAGGGTATTCCTTGCCAAATATCCTTGGAAGAAAAAATGGCATGTGGGTTAGGTGTGTGTCTAGGTTGTGCAGTAAAAACAGCTAATAGTCCCAAAGAGGCTCCAGAATATTGGCATGTATGTAAGGCTGGTCCAGTATTTAATGCAAAAGATGTAGAGATTTAAAAAATATAATAATTTAGAAGAAAGATAACATTTAATTAAAAAGGAGTAAGAAGAATGAATACAGAAGTTAATTTAGCAGGAATAAAAATGAAAAATCCCGTAACAGTAGCATCAGGAACTTTTGGATATGGAAGAGAATTTAGTAATTTTTTTGATTTAAGTAAATTAGGAGGAATTATTACAAAGGGAACTTCACTAAAGCCTAGAAGTGGAAATAAGCCTTCTAGAGTTTATGAAACACCAAGTGGTATGTTAAATAGTATAGGTTTACAAAACCCAGGAGTAGAATATTTTGCACAAAATGATTTACCATTTCTTAGAAAATTTGATACAGCTATTATTGTAAATGCTTGTGGTAGTAGTATTGAAGAATATGTGGAATTGTGTAAAATATTAAATACATTAGATATTGATGGGGTTGAATTAAATTTGTCTTGTCCAAATGTAAAAGCAGGTTGTATGGCATTTGGAAATACTTATGAAGGTGTAAAAGAAGTGACAATGCAAGTAAGAAAAGTGTTAGATAAACCTTTAATTGTAAAACTAACACCAAATGTTACCGATATTGCATCTATTGCAAAAGCTGTAGAAGATGCTGGAGCAGATGGGGTTTCTTTAATTAATACTTTATTAGCAATGAAAATAGATATTGATAAAAGAAAACCAGTTTTAGCCAATAATACAGGTGGACTTTCAGGTCCTGCTATTCGACCTGTTGCTGTTCGTATGGTATATCAAGTGGCTCAAAGTGTTAATATTCCTGTACTGGGAATGGGTGGAATTGTAAATGGTGATGATGCCATTGAATTTATGCTAGCTGGGGCACAAGCTATTTCCATTGGAGCAGGTAATTTTATTAGTCCCTATACAAGTGTTGATACAGTAACAGGAATTGAAAATTATATGAAGAAACATCATATTGAAGATATAAATGAAATAGTTGGAACAGTTGAAATGAACTAATTTCAAATAAAACGCCTATATTAAATTTAAAACTATATAAAATAAGTATGACAAAAGTAATAAAAAAGAAATTTTTAAGAACTACTGAATAAAATGAAAAGAAGTAATTAGAATGTAAGGTGAAGAAAAATGCAAAGAACCCAAACTAAGAAAATAATGGTAGGTAAGGTTGCAATAGGTGGGCAAAATAAAGTGGTTATTCAATCTATGTGCAATACGAAAACTAAAGATATACAAGCAACGGTTAAGCAAATTTTAGAATTAGAAAAAGCAGGTTGTGAGATTATTCGAGTAGCCTGTTTCGATAAAGAAGATGCAAGGGCTATTCAAGAAATAAAAAAGCAAATACACATTCCGATTGTTGCTGATATTCACTTTGATTATCAAATTGCATTAGAAGCAATTAACGCAGGGGCAGACAAAATTCGAATTAATCCAGGAAATATTGGTTCACAAGAAAAAGTAAAGGCAGTTGTTGATAGTTGCAAAGAAAATAAGATTCCAATTAGAATTGGAGTAAATGCTGGTTCTTTGGAAAAGACTTTATTAAATAGAGATGGAAAACCAACTGCTAAGGCTATGGTGGAAAGTGCCAAAAGACATGTAGAAATCTTAGAAAAATTAGATTTTTATGATTATGCTATTTCTTTAAAAGCATCTAATTTGGATTTGTGTATACAAGCTTATATGCAAGCAGCAAAGGAATTTAGCTGCCCACTTCATTTAGGAATTACAGAGGCTGGTACAGAATTTAGTGGAACCATTAAATCAAGTATAGGATTAGGTATTTTGTTAAGACAAGGAATTGGAGATACCATTCGTGTTTCCTTGTCTGATGCCCCTATTAAGGAAATTAAGGTGGCAAAAGAAATCTTAAAAGATTGTAATTTGTATCATAAATCGCCAACTTTGATTGCTTGTCCTACTTGTGGAAGAACACAAATAGATTTAATTCCTATTGCAAAGGAAATAGAGACTTTTTTACAAAATATAGAAGAATCTATTACAGTTGCTGTTATGGGGTGTGCTGTAAATGGACCAGGCGAAGCAAGAGAGGCAGATATTGGAATAGCAGGTGGTGTTCGGAGAAGGACTTTTGTTTAAAAAAGGTCAAATTATCAGAAAAATTAAACAAGAGAATATGGTAGAGGAATTAAAGCAAGAAATTATAAATATGTTAAAATAGTTGATAAAACTTCTGTCTAACCTTGAATATAAAACCTAAAATCTCTCAACCTAAAAATATATTATTAAAAAAAGGAAGACAGTGAATTGAAAGTAATTGAAGTAGAAATTTTTACATTATTTTATGGAAAATGTTCAAACTTGTTTTGAAAGGGTGCCATAAAATAATGTTAGAATTTCTATAAAAATTACTTGAACGAACTGTCTTCCTTTTTTTAATAATATATTTTTAGGTTAAGAGATATATGAAGTTAAAAAACGAAAAGGAGCGTAATTTATGGAAATAATAGTAGGAAAAACGGCTGGATTTTGTTATGGTGTTAAAAGAGCTGTAGAAGGTGCTACTACACAAGCTATACAAGAAGAAAACCAGTCGATTTATTGTTTGGGCGAAATTGTACACAATAAAGAAGTTATCAAAAAACTAGAAAACTTAGGAATAAAATGTATTGAAACAATTGGAGAAGCCAATGGAATTGTTTTAATACGAGCCCATGGAGTTCCTAAAGAATTATATGAGATAGCCAAAAAAATGAATCTTACCATACAAGATTTTACTTGTCCAAATGTTTTAAAAGTACATAAAATTGCTGACGAATATAGAAAAAAGGGATATTTTATTTTCTTATTAGGGGCTAAAAACCATCCAGAAAACATTGGTACCTTAAGTTATTGTGGGCAAGATTGTTATATTTTTGAGGAAGAAGAGGAATTTTCAAAAGCATTTGAAAAGTTTGAAAAGACAGGAAAAAAGAAATTATTGTTAATTTCCCAAACAACTTATAGTTTAGAAAAGTTTGAAAAAATTCAAGAAAAGTTACAAAAACAAATAAAAGCAGATATAGAAGTTGTTATCAAAAATACAATTTGTAGAACGACCGAACTAAGACAAAAAGAAACCGTAGAACTTGCAAAAAAAGTAGATACTATGATTGTGATAGGTGGAAAAAATAGTTCGAATACCAAAAAAATATATGAAATAGCCAAAAAAAATTGTGAACATACAATTTTAATAGAAAATGCAGAAGAATTGAATCTAAAAACAGAAAATATAAGGAAGATAGGAATTATGGCTGGGGCATCTACACCAAAAGAAAGTATTGATGAAGTAATTACTGCAATTCAAGCTAAGTAAATGTAACAATGAATGTACTCTACAATATAAAAAAGTCTAAAATTTTCTTAAAATTTGATAGAAAATCTTAGGCTTTTTTGTAATGTTTCTTATTTATTTTCTGTATCTTCTGTAGATGTGTTTGTTTCAAAAACAGATTGTTCACCATTTGGACCCACATATTCAGACTTACCAAATCCTAGAATCATATAGAAGATAGATGGTAAGAAATAAAGTCCTACAGCCCAACCACCATCTTTTCCAAAAGATATTGCTAATTTGTAAGAAAGAAGAGCTGTTATAGCAATTGGTGCAATCCATCCAATAAATGGAATAATCGCAGCTAAGTAAACTAAAATTAGCCATGGTGAAAGTCCAGAAATTTTAAATAAAATAACAAAGTTATAAATTGGAATAATTGATTTCCAGCCTTTTTCTCCTGCCTTAGTAAATATTTTCCACATTGCAATAATTTGGATAATTCCAATAACCAAAGCAATTAGTGAAACAAATAGCATAATACCTGCTATAGCGGTTCCAACAGTAGCAATTTCAGAGCTAGTCATAGGATAACTACTACTGTAATAACTAGAATAACCACTCATAATACATCCTCCTTTTATTTTATGTAATTATATTTTTACATTTTTTTATCAAAAAGTCAAGAAAAAATCAAAAAATGACAAAAACTACAAATTTTATAAAAAATATTGTATAAAAAAATTCAGTCTGATATAATCTGAATAACAATATAATAACATAGTATGAAGAGGAGGAAAAAATATGCAAGATACTGAAAATAAAAAATGTTGTTGTGGGGAAGACAAAAAGGATTCATTTATAGAAGAACTTTTCGCAGAGTATCAACCAATTAAAGACAATTTAATTCAAATGCTAAATGAAATACAAGAACACTATGGATATGTTCCTATGGGGGTTCAAAAAGAATTATCAGAATTTTTAGAAATACCAATGGCAGAAATTTATGGAGTAGTTACTTTTTATTCAAGATTTTCGCTAAAGCCAAAAGGAAAATATAATATATCAGTTTGTTTAGGAACTGCTTGTTTTGTAAAAGGTTCTCAAAAAATTATGGATCGTTTATTAGAAAGATTGCAAATTAAGCCTCGGAGAGACAACACAAGATGGTTTATTTTCAATCGAAGAAACTAGATGTGTAGGGGCTTGTGGATTGGCTCCTGTCTTTACCATAAATGGAGAAGTATATGGAAAAGCGACAGTTCAAAAGTTAGATCAAGTATTAGATGAATTAATAAAAAATAAGTAATGGAGGGAAAAGCAAGTGAAAACGATACAAGAACTTCATCAAATTAGAGAAGAAAAAAGAAAAGAATTAGACTTAAGAGTTAATACAAAAGCAGATACAAGAGAAAAACACATATTGGTCTGCCAAGGAACTGGTTGTACTTCATCTAAATCACCTCAAATATTAGAAGAATTTAAGAAAATAATAAAAGAAAAACAGCTAAAAAATGTACGTGTTATCAAAACAGGCTGTTTTGGTCTATGTGCCAAAGGACCAATTGTTATCATTCGACCAGAAGATACTTTTTATGCAATGGTCACACCCAAAGATTGCGAAGAAATCGTACAAACTCATATAATAGAAGGAAAAAAAGTAGAAAGATTACTAGCAAAAGATATAGATGGAACCAAAGTAAATTCTTTAGATGATTTGAATTTTTATAAAAAACAAAAAAGAATTGCTCTTAAAAACTGTGGTGTAATTAATCCAGAAGATATTGATGAATATTTAGCATTTGATGGCTATTTAGCTTTAGAAAAAATATTAACTGGAATGTCACAAGATGAGGTAATTGAAGAAATTATGCAATCTGGAATTCGTGGTAGAGGAGGGGCAGGCTTTCCAACTGGTAAGAAGTGGGAATTGACTAAAGCTTCAGAGGGAAAACAAAAATATGTGGTATGTAATGCAGATGAAGGAGATCCAGGTGCTTTTATGGATAGAAGTATTTTAGAAGGTGATCCTCATAGTGTATTAGAAGCTATGGCAATTGCTGCTTATTGTATTGGAGCTAATCAAGGATTTATCTATGTAAGAGCAGAATATCCAATTGCCGTAAAACGTCTTGAAATTGCTATTAGGCAAGCAAGAGAATATGGTTTATTGGGAAAACATATTTTTAACACAGATTTTGATTTTGATATAGAAATTCGATTAGGAGCAGGTGCTTTTGTTTGTGGAGAAGAAACAGCATTGCTAGAATCAATCGAAGGAAAACGTGGTCAACCAAGAGTCAAACCACCTTATCCAGCAACTTGTGGCTTATGGGGGAAACCAACCTTAATCAACAATGTAGAAACCTATGCTAATATTGCACAAATTATTTTAAAAGGTAGTAAATGGTATGCGTCAATTGGAACCGAAAAATCAAAAGGAACCAAAGTATTTGCTTTAGGAGGAAATGTCAATAACATAGGCTTAGTAGAAGTACCAATGGGAACAACACTAAGGGAAATTGTATATGACATAGGTGGTGGCATTCCAAATGGTAGAGACTTTAAAGCTGCCCAAACAGGAGGACCTTCTGGAGGTTGTATTCCAAAAGAACATTTAGATACCCCAATTGATTATGAGTCTTTAAAAGAAATTGGCTCAATGATGGGTTCTGGTGGACTAATTGTAATGGATGATACCAAATGTATGGTATCACTTGCTAAGTTTTATTTAGAATTTACCGTAAGTGAGAGTTGTGGAAAATGTACACCTTGCCGTATTGGAACCAAAAGAATGCACGAAATATTAGAAAAATTATGTAATGGAGAAGGAACAAGCTTAGATATCTACAAGTTAGAAAAATTAGCAACCAATATACAAAAATCTAGTATTTGTGGATTAGGACAAAGTGCACCCAACCCAGTTATTAGTACATTAAAGTATTTTAGAGAAGAATTTGAAGAACATGCAATTGACAAAAATTGTAGAGCCTTGGAATGTAAAGCCATGTCAAAAATTGTTATCCAGGAAGAAAAATGTAAAGGTTGTGGCTTATGTCAGAAGTCATGTCCAGTAGGAGCAATAGAGGGAGAGGCAAGAGAAAAACGAATCATTAACCAAGAAAAATGTATCAAATGTGGAACTTGTCTAGCAAGTTGTCCATTTAAAGCCATTGGATAAGATGATACTTACATATGGGAATACTTATTAAAATGATTTAGCAACACTGTCAACCTAAATGATAAAAGAAAAAGGAAGACAGTTCGGATCAAGTAATTTTCAAAGAACTTCTAAATTTATTTTATGGCACCCTTTCAAAACAAGTTTGAACATTTTCCATAAAATAAATTAAGAATTTCTATTTCAATTACTTTCCATTCACTGTCTTCCTTTTTCTTTTATCATTTAGGTTGACAGTTTAGAAAAATGTATTTTTTAAAGTTATGGAGGAGAGATATGAAAGAAGAATTAGTAACCCTAACCATAGATGACCAAGAGATAAAAGTAAAAAAAGGAACTACCATACTACAAGCAGCAAAACAAGCAGGAATAGACATACCAACCCTATGTTTCCTAAAAGATATTAACGAAGTAGGAGACTGTAGAATGTGTATTGTAGAAGTAGAAGGAAGAAGAGGATTTGCCACCTCTTGCATTCAAAAAGTAGAAGAAGGAATGGTTGTACACACCAATACACAAAATGTTTTAGAAGCAAGGCATGTTATATTAGATTTAATTATTTCCAACCATGCAAAAGACTGTCTAACTTGTACACGTTCAGGAAACTGTGAGTTACAAGATTTAGCAACTAAATTTAACATTTCAAAAGTTGAATTTGAAGGAGAAAGAGCAGAGCATAAAATAGATGATTTATCACCTTCCATTGTAAGAGATTTTAACAAATGTATTTTATGTAGAAGATGTGTAGCAGCTTGTAAAAATGTACAAAAAATAGGAGCAATTGACTGTATCAATAGAGGATTTGAATCTTGTATTTCAACAGTAGGAGACCATAGCTTAAAGGATGTAAACTGTACATTTTGTGGTCAATGTATCCAAGCTTGTCCAACAGGTGCCTTACATGAAAAAGAAACAATTGATGATGTTTGGATAAAATTAAAAGACCCTAAAGCTCATGTAATTGTACAAACAGCACCAGCAGTTAGAGTAGCAATTGGAGAAGAATTTGGTATGCCAATTGGAACCAATGCCACAGGAAAAATGGTAACAGCTTTAAAAAGATTGGGATTTGATAAAGTATTTGATACCAATACAGGAGCAGATTTTACCATTATGGAAGAGGCCAATGAATTTATAGAAAGATTTCAAGAAAGTGAGAATCTTCCGATGATTACTTCTTGTAGTCCTGGGTGGGTTAAATACATAGAAATGAATTACCCAGAATTATTACCACATTTATCAAGTTGTAAATCACCACATCAGATGTTTGGAGCTTTGTTGAAAACTTATTATGCACAAAAAGAAGGAATTGACCCCAAAAGAATTTACGTGGTATCAGTCATGCCATGTATAGCCAAAAAATTCGAAAGACAAAGAAAAGAAATGCAAAATAAGGAAGGACTTTATGATGTGGATAATGTTATTACTACACGTGAACTTTCTAGAATGATAAAACAAGCCAATATTGAGTTTGAAAAACTAGAAGAAAGTCAATTCGATGCTCCAATGGGAGAGGCAACAGGAGCAGCAGCTATATTTGGAACAACAGGTGGTGTTATGGAGGCAGCTTTACGTACCGCACAAGATACATTGACAGGAAAAGACTTAGAAAAAATTGATTTTGAGCAAGTTCGTGGTGGAGACGGCATTAAAAAAGCAACTGTAACGATAGCAGGAAAAGAAATTAAAGTAGTAGCAGCAAGTGGTCTTGCAAATGCTAAAGAAATATTAGAAGAAATCAAACAAAAAAAGGCAGATTACCAATTTGTAGAAATTATGGCGTGTCCAGGAGGATGTGTAATGGGTGGTGGTCAACCAATTAAAAGTTCAAAAATAAGAGCCCAAGTAGATGTTAGAAAATTAAGAGCAAATAGTTTATATTCAATTGATGAAAAAAGTACCATTCGAAAATCTCATGAAAATCCTATCATTAAAAAAATTTACAAAGAGTTTTTAGAAAAATCAGGTAGCCAAAAAGCAGAAGAATTGTTACATACTACTTATCAAAAAAGAGAAAAGTATCAAATTTAGGAAGGTATATATGGAAGAACACATTTGCTTAGAAGATATAAAAAGTTTTAGTAAACAATACAATGACAATTTAGAAAATAAAATCATAGAAAAAGCAATGACAAAAGAGGGAATTGAAAAAATTTGTATAAATAAAGAAATTATTGCTAGAAATCAACCAGTTTTTAATATAGAATTGCCAAATAGTAAAAGAACGAATCAAGAAAATAGCCATAAATGTTGGATTTATGCGGGACTAAATACCATAAAATATAATGTTGCTAAAAATATGAATATAGATATTATGGATTTGGAGTTGTCGAATAATTATATTGCTTTTTTTGATAAATTAGAAAAATCAAATCATATTTATGAAAATATAATAGATTTAGAAAATGCAGATTTATTCTTTATTCGTGAAGAAAAAATGACTAAATTTTGTGTGACAGAAGGCGGATTTTGGCAATATTTTGTAGCCATTGTTCAAAAATATGGAATGGTGCCAAAATCTATTATGCCAGATGTGATGGAAAGTAGAGATTATGAAAAAATAGAAACAATCTATCGAGAAAAAGTAAAAAAAGATATATTCTATTTGTTACAATTAAAACAAGAAAGAAAAACGCTTGAAGAGTTAAGAAAAGTAAAAGCAACTTTTTTACAAGAAAATTATAATCTTTTATCTAAAATACTAGGTGAGCCAAAATTTAATTTTGATTATGAATACCAAGATAAAAATAACCAAATTCTATCTTATAAAAATTTAACACCTATTAGTTTTAGAGATAAATTCTTAAATTTAGATTTGAACAATTTTGTATCAATTGGAAATGTGCCGATGTACAATAAAGAATATGGTAAAATGTATGTCAAGAAATACTTAGGAAATGTATTCCAAAAAAGTGAAGTGACTTTTTTGAATTTACCAATAGAAGATTTGAAAGAATTGGTTATTAAGCAGTTAAAAGATGAACAACCTGTATGGTTTGGAATTTATCATAAAAAGTTTAGAGATAAACAATCAGGCGTATTAGACACAAGATTATATCGTTATCAAGAAATGTTTGATTTTAAACCACTAACTAAAAAAGAAGCATTGGATTTAGGGGATATTTGGTTAGATCACGCTATGTGTTTTTGTGGAGTTCATATAGTAGATGGAAAATCAATTCGTTGGAAGGTAGAAGATAGTAAAGGAGATAAAGAAAAGGTAAATGGTTATTACGTTATGAATGATAATTATTTTGACGAATTTGTTCTAAATATTATTATTGATAAAAAATATTTATCAGTAAATCAACTAAAGTTATTGGAACAAGAACCTTTATATTTAGATGTGGAAGATAGTTTATGAAACAAAAATTTGTAACAATTTAGAGGTTTAAGTAATGTTTGTCCTGCAACAGGTGTTAATATTTATTTTAACGAAGTTTTTTGCTGTCGCAATCTTCGATTGCTCCATTCGCCTATGGTCGTTTCTACTTAGGGGAGCTTCCCTGCGCAAAACTTCTAAAAATAAATATTGAACACCCTGTGCGGACTTTAAATAAAATAACCTCTGAATAGTTACAAAAATTTAAAAAATATTTATGAAAACACTTGCATAAATTATAAAAATATAGTATTATATTTTTCAATGAGGTGCAAAAATGACGAAAATAATGAAAAAAATACAAAAAGTAAATAAAATAGACATTACAGTTCAAAAAACTGTTGCTTTTGTATTTTATTTATTGGATGATAGATTGATTTTAAAGATACTAAATTTTGTTTAGAAATTAGTATCTTTTTCTTTGTATTTTTGTACCAAAGTATAAAATTATAAAAGGGGGAATTTTTGAATGGAACAAGAAAAACTACTACTAGATGTAAATGAAAAACCAAAAGCAGCCAAATGGATTATTTTGGCAATTCAACATGTTTTTGCCATGTTTGGTGCTACGATTTTAGTACCAATTTTAGCAAATAGTACAGTAGGAGAAACCGTTTTAACCATACCAGTAGCATTAGTAACTTCAGGAATAGGAACATTAATTTATATATTATGCACCAAAGGAAAATCACCAGTATATTTAGGAAGTTCATTTGCTTTTATAGCACCATTAGCAGCAGCCTTTTTAAAAGGAGGAACAGCAGGAGCTATGACAGGAGTTATGGTAGTAGGATTAATCTATATAATATTTGCAATTGTTATTAAATTTATCGGAAAAAATTGGATTAACCAATTATTACCACCAATTATAATCGGACCAATGATAATGATTATTGGTTTAGGGTTAGCACCAAGTGCCATTTCACAAATAGGATTGGGAACAACAGCTCAAATTGACTGGAAAGGGGTAGCAGTTGCCTTAATTACATTTTTAACAACTGTTATTGTAATGGTAAGAGGAAAAGGATTTATAAAAATCATACCATTTTTAATTGGAATATTAGTAGGATATATTTCAGCAATTTGTTTTGGTTTAGTTGATTTTAAGCCAGTAATGGAAGCTTCTTTCTTTAGTATGCCAAGCTTTATGCTACCATTTTTAAATTATACACCAAGCTTTTCGGCATTACTTACTATAGCGCCAATAGCATTAGTAACAATGTGTGAACATATAGGTGATCATACTGCATTAAGTGCCATTATAGGAAAAGACTTATTAAAAAATCCTGGTTTAGAAAAAACATTATTAGGTGATGGTATTGCAACTTTTGTAGCTGGAATTTTAGGAGGACCAGCCAATACTACTTATGGTGAAAATACATCGGTTGTAGGAATGACTAAAATTGCATCTGTATGGGTAATAGGACTAGCTGCTATTTTTGCCATTTGCTTAGGTTTTTTAGGAAAATTTACAGCAATTGTGTCTAGTATACCAAATCCTGTATTAGGAGGCGTATCATTATTGCTATATGGATTTATAGCTGTAAATGGTTTAAAAGTATTAATTCAAAATCAAATTGATTTTGGAAAATCAAAAAATGTTGTAGTAGCTTCAACTATGTTAGTATTAGGATTAGGAGGAGCCGCTATCTCAATTGTATCTGGAGATTTATCCATTACCATATCAGGAATGAGTTTAGCAGCGATTATTGGAATTTTACTAAATCTATGTTTACCAGAAGAAAAAGAAGAAGTAAAGAATTCTAAAGAAGATAAAAAAGAAGAAAAAGTAGAAGAAGCAGTGTAATTTTCCTACAATATAAAAAAGAAAGGAAGTAATAGAAATGAAAGCAATTGTTTTAGATAATCCATTAATTCAACATAAATTATCAATCGTTAGAAATAAAAAGACAGGAACAAAGGAGTTTCGAGAAATTATAGGAGAAATAGCAACTTTTTTATGTTATGAGGCTATGTCAGATGCTGTTTTACAAGATATCGAAATTGAAACACCAATTTGCAAAACAAAGGCAAAAAAATTAGATGAAAATCAATATGCTTTTGTTCCAATTTTAAGGGCAGGAACAGGTATGTTAGATGGTCTGTTAAAGGCTATGCCAAATGCTAAAATAGGGCACGTTGGTTTATATCGAGATGAAGAAACTTTGAAACCAGTTCGTTATTATTATAAAATGCCAAAAGATATTGCAAGTAGAGAAGTAATTGTGTTAGATCCAATGCTTGCTACTGGTGGTTCTGCAACAGATACTATTACTATGCTAAAGGAAGATGGTGTGGAAAAAATTAAATTTTTATGTATTTTGGCAGCTCCAGAGGGAGTACAAAGGTTAGAAAAAGAACATCCAGATGTTCAAATCTATACAGCTTGCTTGGATGAGAACTTAAATGATGTTGGTTATATTGTGCCAGGTTTAGGGGATGCAGGAGATAGAATTTTTGGTACAAAATAAGTAGTTTAGAGTAGATATATTTTTACAAACAAGTCACGTGGAGTGTTGCTTGGTGCTATATCTAAAGAATTAGATAAAAATGGTATTATACCAATAGGTGTTAAATGTAAAATAGATTCAGATAATAATAAAATAGAAATATTAGATAAATTTTTAAATTAAGAAACAAGAAATGAAGAGAGATAAAGCATTTATAAAACATGTATTAGGAGTAAATAATAATTATGCATATGTTAGGATATAAATAATTTTATATTAAAATAATAATTATTAGGAGGAAAATTATGGAAAGTAAAGAAATGATAGAACAAGATATAATAGTAAGTACTAATAAAGAGTATGAAAAAGTTATAAGAGAAGGGATAAAAAGTTTCAATAATAAAAATCATCCAGAACATTCAATATTTCAAATATATAGAGAAAAGGGATATGATGATCCATTTGGATTCTATGCATTATTAGATAATCAAATTATTGGGGGAATAATAGCACATAAAAAAATGCAATGGCTAGATATAGATATATTATATGTAAATGAAAACTTTAGAGAAAATAAAATTGGTTCACATTTAATAAATAAAGCTATTGAATATTGTAAAGAAGAGGAACTAGTTGGAATACATCTATATACATTAGATTTTCAAGCAAAAGGTTTTTATGAGAAAAAAGGATTTAAGTTGATAGCTGAAATAAAAGATTGGCCTAAAGGTATTACTAGATGTGAATTTATAAAGTACATAGACAATGACAATATCCAATATTAGTTAGTTCATAAAAAAGAAAAAGTAAAATTTTATAAAATCATAATCCTCTACATAAATTTTAATGTGCTTTATAAAATCAAGTTAAGGTTAAAATGAATCCGCTATTCTTCGTTAAAATTAAAAATAGTGAACTAAAAATTTGAAATGAATAAGTATATTGGACTATTTTTAGTAACATGTATAAATTTCTTTTTATATAAATATATGTATGGAAGAAAAATGTCTAGAGATAGATTTCTAAAAGAAACAATTATATTGCCAAAAGACGAAAATGGAAATCTAGACTGGAAATACATGGAGAATTATATAAAACAAATACCATATGGGGATGTAATATAATAAGTAGCTAGAGTTATAGAGAAAATTGACAAGATAGAAAACAAAAAATAATATTAATAACTTTGATATATTCCTTCCCAATATATACAAAAATTATTCAATGATTTTCTGTTAGGAGTAGAAAAATAACTATATAAAATTATAAAAAAGAGCCATAAACTTAGTTAAACTAAATTATGGCTCTTTTAACAATTTCTTATCTACAGTTATTATTGTTTTGTTTTTCATTATTATTGTTATTTTGATTATTTCTGTTATTATTTTGGTTATTGTTTTTATTTTCTTTATTTTTCTTTGACATGAAAAGCACCTCCATTCAAGTTTCAATAATATTTTTGCCGATAAATTTCAAAAATATACGAAATACAATTTGTCTTTTTTTTACATTTACGATATAATGTGAAAAACAAGAAAAAAGAAAAGAAGGAAAAATTTTCAAGAACCAAAAATAAAAAAAGCAATACAATAAAAAAGAAGAATAAAAAAGGAGAGGAAATATGATTTATAAAAATGAAAAATTGGAAGAATTTAATCAATACATAAAATTTAGAAAAGTGGCTATTATAGGATTAGGAGTTAGTAATTTGCCATTATTAGATTATCTATATGAAAAAAAAGCAAAAGTAACTGTATTTGATGAAAGAAAAGAAAAATCAATATCAAAAGATGTAATGGAAAAAATAGAAAATTATGGTTTTAGCAGTTATTTAGGAGAAGAAAGTTTAAAACATTTAGAAGGATTTGACATAATATTTCGTTCGCCAAGTTGTTTACCAACAAGAACAGAGTTACAACAAGAAGAAAATAGGGGAGCTATTATTACAACAGAAATTGAAATGTTAATGAAAATGTGTCCTTGCAAAATAATTGGTGTAACAGGAAGTGATGGAAAAACAACAACCACTAGTTTAATTGATAGTATTTTAAAAAAAGCTGGATATCGCACATTTTTAGGAGGAAACATAGGAACGCCACTATTTACAAAATTGTCAGAAATATTACCAGAAGATATTGTAGTATTAGAATTAAGTAGTTTCCAATTAATGGGGATGACAATTAGTCCTAATATTGCAGTTATTACTAATATAACACCAAATCATTTAAATATTCATAAAGATTATGAAGAATATATAGAAGCAAAGAAAAACATTTTTAAATACCAAAACGAAAATGACATATTAATTCTAAATTATGATAATGAAATAACCAATAATTGTAAAAAAGAGGCAAATGGAAAAGTTATTTATTTTAGTCATAAAGAAAAATTAGATAATGGCTTTATCGTACAAGGAAAAGTAATTAAAGAATGTGAAGATAAGGTAAGAAAGCATATTTTTAATGGAGAAGAGGCAATATTAAGAGGAAATCATAATTTAGAAAATATGGCAACAGCGATTGCAGCAACCAAAACCCTTGTGCCAATAGACAAGGCAGTAGAAGCGATAAAAGAATTTAAACCAGTTGAACATAGAATTGAATTTGTAAGAGAAATCAATCAAGTAAAATGGTATAATGATTCTGCTAGTTCTTCTCCAACAAGAACATTATCTGGATTGAATGCTTTTGATGAGTCAATTGTGCTAATTGCAGGAGGATATGATAAAAATTTAGATTATGAGCCACTTGCTAAAACAATTATTGAGAAAGTAAGTGTGTTATTGTTAATCGGTCAAACTGCTGGTAAAATTTTTGATAGTGTAAAAGAAGAACTAGAAAATCAAAACAAAAAATTAGATATTTACATGTGTGAAAGTTTAGAACAAACAATAAATTTAGCCCAAAAATTAGCTAAACCAAAAGAAGTGGTTTTATTTTCTCCTGCTAGCGCTAGTTTTGATATGTTTAAAGATTTTGCTGACAGAGGTAATCAATTTAAAAACTTAGTTAATCAAATATAACTAAAAATTAACACAGTTTTTAGTTTTGGTACATATAATATACAAAAAATAAGGAGGTTATTATATGTATCATGAAACATATGAAGACTACATAAGAAGTATTTTAGGCTATCCAAATTATGGAAATTACGGTAATTGTGGAAGTTGCATGGAAGATAATTACCAATTTATGCCAAACACAACTAGAATGAATGAACAAAATGTACAATTAGAATCTTGTTATCCAGAAATTTATAAATTAGTCTATCCAATGGTAAATAAAGCATGCAGTACAAACAGTAGACCAATTACACCAGAATTAATTGATGAATTAACAAATGAAATATATTTATCAATAGAAAATGATACACAAATTAATGTTAATATTAATTTAACAAATGAAGTAGGAGGAAATACTACTAACCGAACGAATGTAGCAACTTCTACAACAAGTAATACAACTAATCATACAACAATGAATCGAAGTGAAAAAGAAAATAGGGGAGAAGATAGACAATTTAGAAATAGAGGTCTGCAAGATATCATACGAATTTTATTAATCAGAGAATTATTAGGAAGACCAGGAAATCGTCCACCAATGCCACCCCATAGACCACCAATGATGAGGCCACCATTTCCAGGAAGACCAGGTCAAGGAGGTCCTAGACCACCAATTATGCCACGTGATAGAGAAGATTTTTCTAATTTGTATGAAATGTAAAAAAAAAGCAAAAGAGACCATACTGAACGAAATCAAGTACGGCCTCCTTTGGCAATGCGGTAGGGATTTTCCTACCAAAAACACTCGAAAGGAAAGAACTCCCCTCATACAAGATATATATGAGAAATTCGAGTTGATATGTATAAAACGTGTATTATGCTATCATAATGAAATATAAATGTCAATACTTTTTGAAAAAAATTCCATTTTTTTTGTAACTTTTTTCACGAATATAATTTTTTAAAAATGTAAAAAATAAATTTGAGAAAATTTGAAAGGTGGTAAAAAAAATGAAAGTAAAAGACTGTATGTGTAATGATGTTTGTTGTGTAAAACCTGATACAAATTTAAATCAAGTTGCCAAATTAATGAACGAAAAACATATAGGATGTATTCCTGTATGTGATGATAACAATTGTATTTGTGGAATTGTAACAGATAGAGATATATTACTTCGAGCTGTAGCTTGTGAAAAAGACACAAAAAATTGTCAAGTTAGTGAAATCATGACATGTAATGTATGTACTTGTAAAGAAGATGACGAAATGACAAATGCCCAAAGCAAAATGTCACAAAATCAAATAAGAAGACTACCAGTATGTGATCAAAACAATCAAGTAATTGGAATTTTAACACTAGGAAACTTAGCACAAAATGAAAGAGAATTAGGTGTTCAAGAAGTATGTGGTACTATAGAGGGAATTTGCAATTGTCAAGAACACAAAAATGCCGAATAAAATAACAAAGATACTAAAAGAACGGATAATTTCCGTTCTTTTACATACAATAAGATAGGGAGGAAAGCAATGATAATTGATATATCTTATTGGACAAGAGTATTCAAAAATATTTTATATGTTGTTTTATTATTATTAGGATTATATATAGCTCTAAAATTATCTATTTTTTATATGCCATTTTTAGTAGCTTTTATCATTTCACTTATGATAGAACCAGCTATTAAATTTATTATGGCAAAAACCAAACTAACAAGAAGAACCAGTTCCATTATTATATTTATAATAGTATCTGCGATTCTATTAGGAGGCTTAGCATGGCTATTAATTACTTTATTTTCAGAATCTTCTAGTTTATTGCAAGGACTTAATAACTATTTTGATAAAGCTTACATACAATTTCAAAAATTCATGGAAAGCTTTCAATTTGACAAAATCCATCTATCAGACGAAATATTATCTGTCATACAAAATTCAACAGGAGAATTACTAGAAACAGCCTCTAATTGGGCAAGAAATGGATTAACAGGATTAATTAATTTAGTAACTAGCTTACCATCCATTTCTATATGTGTGGGAATATCTGTAGTAGCCTTATATTTTATTTGTGTTGATAAAATTTATATATTAGACCAAGTAGAACATCACTTACCGAAAATATGGGTACGAAAAATAGGAAGGCATCTAAAAGACTTAATACAAACATTAGGAGGGTATTTAAAAGCAGAAGCAACTTTAATATTAGTATCTTTTATTATATCATTAATTGGACTCTATATTTTGCAAATAGTTGGATTTAATATAAAATATCCATTATTAATGGCTTTATTTATTGGATTTGTAGATGCACTTCCTATTCTTGGTTCAGGAACCGTTATGATACCATGGGCTATTATCTGTTCTATTAATGGAGATATCAACTTAGGAATTGCGATAATTGTGTTACTAATTATCATGTCAATTATTAGGCAGATATTAGAACCAAAATTGGTTAGCAAAAATATAGGCGTTCATCCCATTTTTACTTTAATTGCCATGTACACAGGATTTAAGGTTATTGGCATTATGGGACTACTAATTGGTCCAATTGTATTAATAATCTTTAAAAATATTTTTGCAAGCTTAATTGATCAAGGGGTATTTAAAACAATTTTTGATAGAAAATAATGAATGGTAAATGTGTTCTTTTTTATATTGTTTCTTTTGAACTTTAGCCTTACCACTTTCTATAGGGATAAAAGGTATGTTAATTTTAAAAATCAGATTCGGTTCAAGCTAATTTTCGAAAAACTTCTAAATTCATTTTATGGCACCCTTTCACGCTCAAGGCGCGAACATTTTCCATAAAATGAATTAAGAATTTTTATCTAAAATTACTTTCTATTCATCTGATTTTTAAAATTAACATACCTTTTATCCCTATAGAAAGTGGTAAGGCTAAAATTCAAAAGAAACATATGAAAAAGGAAATGTTGCTATACCTATTATTCCCATTCGATTGTTGCAGGTGGCTTAGAGGTAATGTCATACACAACTCTGTTTACATGTTTTACTTCATTTACGATACGAGAAGATACTTTTTCTAATATTTCATAAGGTATTTTGCTCCATACACCTGTCATAAAATCGGTTGTTTCAACTGCACGAAGGGCTATGGTATAGTCATATGTTCTTTCATCACCCATCACGCCAACAGATTTTAAGTTGGTTAGAACAGCAAAGTATTGATTAATATTTTTGTGAAGTCCTGCTTTGGCAATTTCTTCTCTGAAAATGCTGTCAGCGTCTTTTAAGATGTTAAGTTTGTCATCTGTAATGTCTCCAATTATTCTAATGGCTAGTCCAGGACCTGGAAATGGTTGTCGATAGACTAAATTTTCTGGAATGCCTAGTTCTAATCCAGTTTTACGTACTTCGTCTTTAAATAAGTCTCTTAAAGGTTCTACAATTTCTTTAAAATCTACATAATCAGGTAGTCCGCCAACATTGTGATGACTTTTTATGACAGAACTTTTTCCTAATCCACTTTCAATAACATCTGGATAAATGGTTCCTTGTACTAAAAAGTCTACAGTTCCTATTTTTTTGGCTTCTTCTTCAAATACTCTTATAAATTCTTCTCCAATGATTTTTCTTTTTGTTTCAGGGTCTGAGATACCTGCTAATTTTTCTAAAAATCTGTCTTTGGCATTCACTCTTATTAGGTTAATGTCAAATTGATTACGAAAGATTTCTTCTACTTCGTCTCCTTCATTTTTTCGAAGAAGTCCGTGGTCAACAAAGATACAAGTTAGGTTTTTACCGATAGCTTTGGAAAGTAAAACTGCTGCGACAGAAGAGTCAACTCCACCAGATAAAGCACATAAAGCTTTTTTATCACCAATTTTTTCTTTTAATTTTTGGATGCTTTCTTGTGCAAAAGAAGCAATAATCCAATCTCCTGTACAGTTACAAATATTAAATAAAAAGTTTTTAATAACTTGCAAACCATTCATAGAATGGTTAACTTCTGGGTGAAATTGTATGCCATATAATTGTTTTTCTGTATTTTGGATTGCAGCATTTGGACAAGATTCAGTGAATCCTATGTTTTTAAATCCTTTTGGCACAGTTTCTACATAGTCGGTATGACTCATTAAAAAGCCATTTGTTTTTTCAAATCCTTGTAAAAGTGGGGAAGAGTTATCAATTGAAACATCAATGGTTCCATATTCACGTTTGTTAGCTCTAGCTACGGTTCCTCCCAAAATATGAGTCATAAGTTGCATACCATAACAAATACCAAGTATTGGCACTCCTAATTCAAAAATTTCTTTTGCACATTTTGGTGAACCTTCACCATATACACTAGCTGGTCCTCCTGTAAAGATAATTCCTTTTGGATTTTTTTGTTTAATTTTTTCAATAGAAATGTCATATGGTACGACTTCTGAATATACATTACATTCTCTAACACGTCTTGCAATTAGTTGGTTGTATTGTCCGCCAAAGTCTAAGATTAATATTAATTCATTTTTCACTTGTTTTACCTCCCAAATAAATTTGTATTATTTTATCATATTTTGGAGGAAAAGTAAATATTTTTTATAGAATTCCGCTTGTTGGAACATAGTTCTCATCTGGTGGATATACAAATTCGTCATTTGGCTTATCTACTTTTTTGATTTGCGTAATTTTAATAATTGGCATATCTCCATGATAATCTCCTTTTGTGATTTTACCTGTTATTTCTACCCATGTTTCATCTTCAAAGTCTTTAGCATTTTCACATTCACATAAAAAACCAACAACAACGGATTGAAAGTCAGAAGAAATAATCATGTTTCTAGCTAATACAAATTGATTTTCATTTAAATCTAAAACACGATAAACATACCCTGTAAAGTTAATTTGACAGCCTACATAGTCATCTATATTTTCATGAACGGTTTTTAATACTGTACTATAGTTGACAGCCGATAATTTGGTAATTTTATTTTGTGGTAAACAAGAAGATGGGTGAGGAGAACTACTAGCTCCTTGGAAAACTCTAAAACTTACGATACCAACGATAATAACTACTAATATGACAATTCCTATAAAGAAATTTTTGAAGGTTTTACTACCATTAATTTTAACATTATAGATAAACATAGAAATCCTCTTTTCTAAAAATAAATCTTTATTTGAATGTATGTAGAAAAGTTAAAAATATTCATCATACTGATTTTTTTAGAAAAATGTCAGACTTCATTATGAAACTCAGCTAGCATTAGTTGACAAATTATGTAACGTAGTATATAATATATACGATTTTAAATATGGAGGAAACAAATGAATTCACAATTCAAACAAAATTTAGTTCAATCTGCCACACAAGAACCACAAAAGGGAACTTTAATAATTATTTCAGGAATGTCAGGTGCAGGAAAAAATGTAGTAGCAGATATATTAGAAGAAAAATATCATTATGCTTTTATTAACAAATATGTAACTAGACCTTTTCGCAAAGTTGAAATTGAATCATCCAAACAGGGAAAAAATATAGGGATAAAGTCTGTATATGGAGAATATAACGATGGAGAAAAAACAGAGGAAGAACAAAAAGAATTAGAAACAAAAAGAAAACAAGCTTTTACAAATTTAAGACTGCCTTTAACCTATAGTAATTATGACAACTATTATGGTTTCTCTATGGAAGAAGTTGATAATTATTTAGAGCATGGAAGAAATGCTATTGTTATTGTGAACGATCCAGGAGTAATAAGAGATTTAAAAAATATCTATAAAGGACAAAGTGTATCTTGTTATATACATAGAACCATACCTAGAAACAAAGAAATATTTATGGAAATTGCTAAACAAAGAGGAGATACAATAGAAAGTGCAGAAAGTAGATATAAAAAAGCTTTAAAAGATTGGGATATTTATACCAATCATACAGAATTATATGACTATACTATTTTAAATACAGACAATGGTATTGGAAGACTTTCAAAAATGATAGAAGATTTAAATAAAAGAGAATTTATAAAGAAACAACCTGAAAAAACACAAACACAAGAAAAACCAAAAATATATGTATTTAGTGGAACACCTGGTTCAGGAAAAGACGATGCTTTAGAAACGATAAAAATACAAGGTATTTTACATTCCATTATATTACCAAAACATGCAACAAGACATCGTGAAAAAAATGATGGTGAAGAAATGATTTGTTTAGAAGATAAAGCTTTTGATATAGAATCTTGTGATTTACAATATGATAATTTTGGTACAACTTATGGAATTAACACAAAAGAAATAGAAGAAAGATTAAAAGATGGTATATCATCTAGCATTGTTGTTAGTAATAAAGAAGCAATAGAAGAATTAAAAAGAAGATTTCCCAATACAGTAGTAAATATTTATATTCAGGGGTTATCTAAAGAAGAATATATTCTTCAGCAAAAGGAAAATTTAGAAGAAGAATATGTCAAAAAACGTGTTGAAGAATATGAAAAAGCAGATGAATTATATTATAATCAATGGTTAGATTTTGATCATGTGATTATTAACAATAGTGACTTATCTGATTTAAAAAGACAAATTGATTCTATTCAACAATACTATGAAGGTGGAAGAGACTTATCGGGAGAAAAAGTTAAAGAATATATGCAAAAAGCTAAAAAATATATGGAAAGATTTTCCCAAAATATAGATTTGCAAATAGGAGCATAGAATAAGATTTTATACAAAGGAGTAAGAAAAAATTATGAGTAAAGAATTAATTGATATATTAGATGAAAATGGCGTAAAGACAGGAGAAGTTACAACAAGAGAGGAAATTCATAAGAAAGGATTATGGCACAGATCAATTGTAGTAGCTATTGTAAATGAAAAAAATGAAGTTTTGTTACAGCAAAGATCTTTCGATAAAGAAAAAAATGCAGGAATGTGGGATATTTCTGTGGCAGGTCATATTTCCAATGGACAAGATGCACTTTCTGCTGCTGCAAGAGAGATAAATGAAGAAGTTAGTGTTAGTCTTGGCTATAATGTAGATATAAAATCTTTTAGATATATGTTTTCGTATCGTGTACAGAAAAAATTTTCAGAGGATTTTATTGAAAATCAATTTTATGATTTCTTTATTTTAAGAAAAGAAGGTCTTGCCATCGAAAATATAAAAATGCAAGAATCAGAAGTTCAAGCGATTAAATTTGTAGATATTAATGAACTAATAAAAATGCAAGAAGAAAATAATATTGTAGAAAGAAAGCCAGTGTATGATGAACTGATTAATTATTTACACCGATATTAAATAGCAATTTATAAAAAGATATATTAAAATAATTACTTTTAGAAGATGTCTATTTAGACTTCTTCTTTTTTTCTTAAAATACTTGATAAAAAGTGAATTTCATGATATAGTATATAAGTAAAATTATGAAGTTAAGAAGGGACTGAAAGCAAAAAATGGGAATATTAAAAAAAGTCTTTAAGACATACAGTGAAAAAGAAGTAAAAAGAGTTATGCCATTGGTAGAGCAAATCAATGGATTAGAAGAAAAAATGGCAAAATTAAGTGATAGTGAATTAAGAGGAAAAACCGAAAGTTTCAAAAAACAATTACAAGAAGGAAAAACATTAGACGATATATTAGTAGAAGCCTTTGCAGTTGTAAGAGAAGCTTCCAAAAGAGTATTAGGAATGAGACACTTTGACGTACAATTAATAGGTGGAATCATTTTACACCAAGGAAGAATTGCAGAAATGAAAACAGGTGAAGGAAAAACCTTAGTTGCAACCTTACCAGTGTACTTAAATGCCTTAGAAGGAAAAGGTGTACACGTTATTACTGTCAACGATTACTTGGCCAAAAGAGATAGTGAATGGATGGGAAAATTATACAAATTTTTAGGCTTATCAGTTGGATTAGTAATAGCTGGAATGGAGCCACAAGAAAAACAACAAGCTTACAACGCAGATGTAACCTATGGAACCAATAATGAATTTGGATTTGATTACTTAAGAGACAACATGGTAATCTACAAAAACCAATTAGTACAAAGAGGATTACATTATGCCATTGTCGATGAAATTGACAGTATTTTAATTGATGAAGCACGTACCCCGCTTATTATATCAGGAAGAGCCAACGAATCATCAGACTTATATAAAAGAGCCAATGACTTTGTTAGAAGATTAACACCAAAAATTATTGTAGAAGAAGACATTAAAGACATTGATCAAGCAGAAGATAACGAAAAATATGATTATATAGTTGACTTAAAAGCAAAATCAGCATCCTTAACCCAAAAAGGTATTCAAAAAGCAGAAGAAACCTTCCGACTAGAAAACTTCAACGACTTAGAAAACTCTACTTTAGTTCACCATGTTAACCAAGCCTTAAGAGCACATGGAATCATGAAAAAAGATATTGACTATATCGTAAAAGATGGAGAAGTATTGATTGTTGATGAATTTACTGGTCGTATTATGTATGGAAGAAGATATAACAATGGATTACATCAAGCAATTGAAGCAAAAGAAAACGTAAAAATAGCAGATGAATCAAAAACACTTGCAACCATTACTTTCCAAAACTTCTTCAGAATGTATGATAAATTATCAGGAATGACAGGTACTGCTATGACAGAAGAAGGAGAATTTGAAGAAATCTACAATTTAGACGTTGTTGACATTCCAACCAATAAACCAATGGTTCGTAAAGATGAAAATGATGTTATCTACAAAAATGAAAACGCTAAATTTAGAGCAATTGTAGAAAGCATTAAAAAGAGTCATGAAGTAGGACAACCAGTCTTAGTTGGTACCGTATCGATCGAAAAATCAGAAAAATTGAGCCAATTATTAAAAAAAGAAGGCATCAAACACGAAGTATTAAATGCTAAATACCATGAAAAAGAAGCAGAAATTGTCGCACAAGCAGGAAAATTTGGAGCAGTTACCATTGCCACTAACATGGCAGGTCGTGGTACTGACATTATGCTTGGCGGAAACAGCGAATATTTAGCAAAAGAAGAGATGAGAAGAAACAAAGTATCACATGAATTAATAGAAGAAGCAGACACCTATTATGAAACAGATGATCAAGATATCATAAAGGTAAGAGAAGAATTTACAAATCTTGTGAAAAAATATGATGAACAAATTAAAGAAGAAAAAGAAAAAGTAATAGCATCAGGTGGTTTAAAAATTATTGGTACAGAAAGACATGAATCAAGAAGAATTGACAACCAGTTACGTGGACGTTCTGGACGTCAAGGTGACAATGGTGAATCTAAATTCTACATTGGCTTAGATGATGATTTAATGAAAATATTTGGTGGTGATGCTATAACTAGAGTATACAATACTTTAGGGGCAGACGAAAACATGCCAATTGATTCTAAAATTATTTCAAATGCAGTAGAAAATGCACAAAAGAAAGTAGAAGGTAGAAACTTTAGTATTCGTAAAAATGTATTAAAATATGATGACGTTATGAATGCACAAAGAGAAATTATCTATAAACAAAGAAGAGAAGTATTAGATGGCGAAAATATTCATGACAATATCGTTTCTATGATTGAATTTGTGGCAGACAATATTGTAGATATGTTTGTTAATGTAGAAACTTCAGAATTAAATATTGAATCATTAAATACAGAAATTATGAATATTTTTGGAATTGATATGTTAGCATTTATCAAAGACAATCAAGCAAATTCTCATGCAATTTCAGAAGAATTAAAGAAAAAAGCTATGGAAATTTACGCAGAAAAAGAGCAAGAATTTGGACAAGAGGAAATGAGAGAACTTGAAAGAGTTGTTATGCTTAAAGTGGTTGATGAAAAATGGATGAATCATATTGATAGCATGGATGAATTGAAAAATGGTATTGGATTACGTGCTTATGGTCAAAAAGACCCAGTTGTTCAATATCGTTTAGAAGGTTTTGATATGTTTGATGAAATGATTAATGATATCAAAGTAGATGTAACAAAAATATTGATGCACATTAGACAACAAGGAGAGGCTAAAAGACAAGAAACTGTTAAAATTACAGGTGCAGCTTTAGAGGCTATTCATAGTGTTGATGGTGGTGCTAAAATAGGAAGTGACATTGATAGAACTGTTCGCAATGATGGACCTAAAGTAGGTAGAAATGATTCTTGCCCTTGTGGAAGTGGGAAGAAATACAAAAATTGTTGTGGAAAAAATCAGTAATAGCAATACTTTCAAAGATTTTACAATTCAATAAAAAGTGTAAAAAATAGCATTTTGACATCCAAATGATAGCCTAAAATGAAAAATAGGATGTCAAAGTATAGCAGAAAAATATAATTGTTATTTTCTAAGCAATGAAGGATTAGTAACAGGCATTGATGGAGTACATTTAATAAAAGAAAGTCATCAATTACTAGCAAACAATTACATAGTAAAATAAAAGAAATGTTTCTAAAATAGAGACATTTCTTTTTGCTAAAAATATTATTTTTAATAAAAGTATTGAATTATGAACAACAACATGATACAATACAAATGTTCGTAAAAATTAAAAGGAGGCTTTTATGATAGATAATTCAAAAGGAGATATTATAATATATCAAGCAGAAGATGGGTTAACAAAAATAGATGTTAAATTTGAAAATGAAACAGTATGGTTATCTCAGCAACAAATGGCAGAATTATTTAGCACTTCAAGAACCAATATTATAGAACATATAAATAATATTTATCTTGAAGAAGAACTAGATAGAACTTCAACCTGTCAGAATTTCCGACAAGTTCGAAAAGAAGGAAATAGAAATGTTTCAAGGGAAATTCCTTTTTATAATTTAGATATGATTATTTCTTTGGGATATAGAATAAAATCTAAAGTTGCTACTAATTTTAGAAAATGGGCAACAGAAAGATTAAAGGAATATATAATTAAAGGTTTTACAATGGATGATGAAAGACTTAAAGGAAATGGTGGAGGAAATTATTGGAAAGAATTACTTGCTAGAATTAAGGATATTAGATCATCAGAAAAAGTATTATATAGACAAGTCCTTGATTTATATGCAACAGCAATAGATTACGATCCAAAAGATGACAAGTCAATTGAATTTTTTAAAATTGTTCAAAACAAATTACATTATGCAACTCATGGTCATACTGCATCAGAAGTGATATATCAAAGAGCTGATTCAGATAAGCCATTTATGGGCTTAACAACTTTTAAAGGTGATATTCCAGCATTAAGTGATGTAGTAATTGCGAAAAATTATTTGAGTGAGGAAGAATTAAAAGTTTTAAGCAATTTAGTATCAGGGTATTTTGATTTTGCAGAAATACAAGCAATAAGGCATAATCCAATGTATATGGAAGATTATATTAAACAATTGGATATGATACTTTCATCTACAGGAGAAAAAGTATTAACTGATGCAGGAAGTATTAGTCATAAAAAGGCGATAGAAAAAGCAAAAACAGAATATAAAAAATATCAAGTAAAAACTATTAGTCCTGTTGAAAAAGAATATTTAAAGACACTAAAAGAAATAAATAGAAAGATTGAAAAGAAAGATAAAAAATAAGATATTATATGAAAAAGATAATATTGTCAGCATTTTGAAATCCTAAATACAAGGATTTTGATAAACATTATAAAAGCAGAGATAGCTAGTTGATTTATGATAATCATAATTTATTTGATATAACTAATGATTATATCAAAAGTACATAAATCTATTTCTAAAAAAGCAATATATATAGTATAATAAAAATATAAAAGTTTTATATACAAGTGGTTTATAAAAAGGAGGCAAACTTTATGCGGGAATATTATGGAGAACTAAATGGCAACTTTGAGTACATTGAGGATAAAAATCACAAATTTATCCCATGGAAAGACTATAAATTTTCTTTCGAATTGCATAATAGTACAAATTACACATTGGTACTTGAAAGAAAATATTATATTTTTGCAACAGTTGGACCAAAAGAAACAATTCAAATTCAGGTTGACGGATGGGGAGATGGAGAGATTTTTGTATATGCAAAAGAGGATCAAAATTTGAAATGTAACTTCGATATTGAATGTGGGTGCATGATTAAAAGAAACTTAGTAGAATATATGGAATACAAACTTTATATTGCACCGATTTTCAGGAATAGCATAATCACGATAGTAACATGTGAGGATTGTAGTCCTAATTTTGAAACAAAATCAGAGTATAATATTACTCCACTAGAAAAACCAGGTAAAATGATTAAATTTTGCAATTATACACCTTATGACCTTATCATTTCAACAGAGAACACAGTAGTTCAAATAATAGAATCCAATAAGGAAAGAAATGAAAAATGTTCTTCAAACCTTGTTGGTATTCCATTAAATGGAATTATATATATTGATACACTATTTGAAGAGATAGTTTGGAAAGATAGTCGTAGTGTTTATGAAGATGCAATACTTCGGGTTAATGGGTGTTATATAAAAATTAATAATGGAACTTGTTCTGAATATGTTACTGTTATAGGTCCAGCACTTTCAGAACCATACATTAGGCATTTATATGCAAGTTTTGGAAAAAGTCTTGTATGTGAGGGGGACATTAATATTTGGTGCAACACGATTGACTATAGGCTTGAGTAAGTCACAACCACTAAAGTATAGGTTTATTTTTTTAGATCGAAGCAAAAGCATGAAATATAGGTTTAAAATAGATATGTTACACCCAATATTAGAAAAAATATTGAAAGAAGCACCAAAAAATGATAAATTTTAAGTGACCAAACTTAAATATATCGGAGGTACTTCTTATGAAAAGTA
>JAAWGB010000020.1 GCA_022795075.1 Clostridia bacterium
TAGTAAAATTATCGGTTTGCCATTTCCAATAACTTCATAATGAATTTTTATATTATTTACTTCTATATCCAATTTATAATCTCCTCTACAACTTACTATCTGTTGGGATAATTATATCAGTTTTTCATTATAAAAACAATACATATAAAAAACAAGAGATATTTCTACCTCTTATAACCAATTGCCCTCTTTTAATCCCAATTTAAAAGTTTCTATTTTCTCTATTCTTTCTATCTCATCATCTAAATTGATATATTCAAGAACAGCTTTCAATTCTTCTTTTGTTAAATTTGCTGTTACTACTCTATCTTCAATAAATAGCCTAACATTAGCATATTTATTTTTTATTTCTCTCATTTTATCTTTTATTTGCTTGTAATCTTTTCTTTTTTGCCAAATATTATATCTATTATCTTCTAAAAATTGCATAATACTATCTATGTATAGGTAGAAAAAGCTATTTTATTGTATCTTCTTGTTTTCTTTATTTTTGAAAAATCTTGTTTTTGTTTCCTTTATTTCTTCTGGCTCTCCATACATTCTTATATAAAAGCATTCTAGTCCATCTCCTCTTGTTTCGTATATTTCATTCAAAATTTGATTTTCAAATATTTCATTTACTTTATATTCTCTTTTTTCCATTTTCTCCACCCTACAATGCCTTTCCTTCTCGCAATCCTATTTTTAGCATTTCGTCTGCCTCATACATAGTCCTATCATTTTGTAATTCTGTTATATCTAAAATTGCTTTCATTTCTTTTTTAGTAAGTTGTTCTATTTTGTCATCTTCAAAAAATTCTCTTACTCTAGGATACTTATTTTTTATTTCTTCAATTTTGTGTCTAATTTTATCGTATTCTTTATTCTTTTTTAAATTTCTGTATTTTTGTTCTTCAAAATAATCTGATATTTCATTTATATTTTGTAAGATAATACTATCATTTGATGTGTTTTCTATTATTTTTCCTTCTCTTATTTCTTTTTTTAATCTCATTCCATCTATAAATCCTAATTTATAATATGGTTTATGCCAAAAACACATTTCATCTAATGCATACCCTTCAAATTTATTTATTTTCTCAAATAATTCTTTCATAGTGTTTTCATCTTTAATAAATTTTTTCATAAAGTTTACTAACTCATCTTCAGCCTGTTCTGCTTTCTTTGTTTCTTCTAGTTCTCCGTATTTCTTTTTATAACTTGTAATAAATCCCTCCCTTATTTCATATAAATCGTCAAGTATTTTATTTTCATATAAATCTTCCATAATTTCCTCCTTTTATAGTTTGGTACATTGAAGTAATATTATCATAACTATTTTTTCAATTCAACGATATAGTTTGGTAAATTGAAATATTTTTTATATTTTTTCAATTTACCAAAGTGGTGTCAACTCGTATTTTTATATAATTTTATTAATTTTTTAGTACAAACTATAAAGGGGTGTAAATTATATGAAATTATCAAATGCAATTAGAAAACGAATAAAATATTATTTAAAACAAAAAGATATGAAAATATGGGATTTATGCAAAGCTACTGGTATTCCTTGCTCTACTATATCTACTTTCATGAGTGGTAAAACAGAACTGCTAAAACTTGATACACTATTGCATATATGCGAGGGTTTTGAAATTACATTAGGCGAATTTTTTACTGACACAACATTTGATACTGCTGAACAAGAAAGTAATAAAGACTAACTTATTTGTTAGCCTTTTTCATTTCATTGTTTCTGTTTTCTCTCTACCTTTCTAAATCTTTATTCTTCCATTTTTGTTTATATTGTTTTAACAATTTTTCTATAACATCTTCCATTTGTTTTGTACTATAACCCTTTGGAAAATAACTTTTTAATTTTTCTACTTTAAACCTTATCTGTTCCTTTTGATTTGGTTTTTGTTCTATCATTATATTGAAAATTGCATCCATATCTAGTTTATTTTGTTTGCTTAACTCTTTCATTCTTATTGCTTGTGAATATGAGGGTGTGCAATCTTCGCTTTCTATTGTTTCTAATAAGTCCTTTTGTTCCTGTTCTTTTAAATATGATATTTCTACTGCTGGGTTCATTGCCATTTTATTTTCATCAACTAATTGTAATAGTGGTTTTATAAGTTCTGTTAATCTTACATATCTTTGTACTTGCCTACCACTTATTCCATCTGCAATTTTATCTCTGGACTTGTGGACATTGTGTCCATAACTTTTTTTGCTTTGACTTTTCTCTGCCTCTAATTTCATTTTATAAGCAAAGGCTTTTTCACTTGGTAATATATCACTTCTTTGTAGGTTACTATCTACAAGAGTAATTATTGCCATATCTTTATCCATATCACGAACTAAAACAGGAATTTCGATTTTTCCTGCTTTTTCACACGCATATTTTCTTCTATGCCCACTCACTATTTCATATCCTCCTTTTTCTCTATTCCTTACTATTAACGGCTCTATAACTCCGTATTCTTTTATACTTTCAATTAAATCTTTCATATCCTCATTATCTTTTACTTGGTATGGGTTATCTTTAAATTCGTGTAATTCCTTTATATTTACAATTTTTTCACTCATTTTATCTCACTTCCCTATTTTTATATTTTGTTTTTGTTTGTTGCAATTCTTCATTTCTTGCTTGTCTTTCTATTCTTATTACTTCTTTGATTTTTGGGTTATCTTCAACGATTTGATTTGCAACTTTTAAGCTATTTCTATAATCTTTTAGAATTGTAGTGCATTCATCCCTTTTGGTTTTATATTCTTTTATTAACTCATCATCTTTGCAATTTCTTAATTTGTTTCTGTATTTTTGCCTTATTCCAGTTACTTCTGCAATGTTCTTTTCATTCTGTGAAATATAGCTTTTTACATCATCTGTTGTTTGTAGTTTCTCTTTTGCTATTAGTCTTATCTCGTTAGAATATCTTTGCATTTTCCTTACTTCTTGTTTCATTTCTGGAGATAATGGCTTTCTAGTATTTTCTTTTGGTATTAGTCCTAATAAGTGATAAAGCAATAAAAAAAGAGCTTCAAGCCCTGTAATTTTACTTATATCTTTGAATTTCCCATTAAGCATACATACTTTGTTTTTCTTGTATATCTTTCTAGGTTTTATAAATTTATAATACTGTTCTTGCAAATAATAAGGGTTATTAAACACTCTATCTGCAATATTTTTAGGTGTATATTTTTCTCCTAATTGGTACATTCTTGTTGCTTTTTTATCATTTATTGAACGAATAGTAGCATATTTTCGATTTTGGTCATCATTTATGATATAACCTTTTTTATACATTGCTTTCTTAAATTGTGCATAGCTTACACACATTTCTAGTGTTTCATCTATTGCTTTTCTCATTAGATTATACTTTGTTGGTTCTCCCCTTTTTTCTGCAAAATATATATTTCTTGGTGTTCTTCCTTTTGGATTCTTAATTACTGTTAAATTATTTTCATTGCACAATTCATCTGATAAAACTCTAAAACGATAATATGCACCTTTGTTACAATTAAATTTTTTGCCAGTAAACATATTAACAGAACATACTACAAAATGATTATGATATGTGCCTGTATTGAAATGTGTTGCAACTAATACTTGGTGTTCTGCCCACATTTTCCTTGCAAGTTTTACTCCAATTTCGTGTGCAAGTTCTGGAGAAACTTCGCCAGTTTTAAAACTTTGATATGCGTGATATGCGATATTTCCTGTGCATTTTCCAAACTTTTCTTGTGTCATTTTCATTTCTTCATAGGCTGTTTCGGCTTTACAATTTACTCCTGTTACATACATTATTTTTTCTTTTTCATTAACTGTTTTCTCATTATTTTCTGCATATAATAATACTTGTTTTAGATTAGAAAATATCGTTTTTTCTGGGTTACTTGCATAATTAACTACTCGTGATAAGCTGTCTTTA
Source organism: Clostridia bacterium (assembly GCA_022795075.1). Lineage (GTDB taxonomy): Bacteria > Bacillota > Clostridia > TANB77 > CAG-508 > CAG-269. The sequence goes on from JAAWGB010000020.1 coordinate 3,918, forward strand.
ACTGACCATATTTTTGTTGTCGCCATCGTCATCATCTCCATTACTTTTTGAATTATAAATCACTAAAAAATTGTGTTCTATTATCTCTAAACATTCTTCTATTTGTTCTATATCTATTTTTAAAATGTCATTTTTTAATTGACATACTTGTAAATAAATTTGATAAAATTCTTTATCTGGTATTGGATAAATTTTTTGTTTTAGTCCTGTTTTCCTTAAATAATTTGATAAAGATAAGTTACATTTTTTTGCTTTTTGCTGTAATTTTTTCTTTTCATTTTTACTAACTCTTATACATATTTGTACTACTTTTTCTTTCAAAATTTTTTACACTTCCTTTCATTTTTTAGTTGGGGTTATAGGGGTGCAAAACCCCTTTCAGCAATAGTTGTCGGTTTTGTGTGCTATACAAAACCTATGCTCGCTACACTGATAGATAAATCTATCAATGCAGATTTATAATTATCTTTGATTTGCAAAAAAATAAACCTTATATCAATTTTTGATTCGATATAAGGCTATAATTTGATTTCTATTTTTAAATATATACATACTCGTTATAAATAATTTCCTCTGCTCTATTTTTAATATTATTCATTCTAGTTACCCATTCTAATTGATAACTTGCTTTTAAATCTTCTGTAACATTTTCTTGTTTAGCTAGTTTTGTTATTAGACTTTCTAAAACTGTATTGCATTTCATATCTATTGAATGTAAATAAGTATTTAATTTTCCATTTAATAATAAGTTATTATATAAAACTTTGTTGTATTGTTTAATGTATCTTAATCTTGCTTTTCCATATCTTCCAATCGTAAAATTTCTATCTTTTGTTATAGATAAATTAGGAAAATAATAATTTCCTTTTAATGTATATGCTATTTCTGTTTTTTCATCAATATATTCTTTTTTTAATTCCATTTTCTATTACCTACCTTTTCATTAATAATATAAATTTATAGTCCACTTATTGCAATATAGACAACTAAATACTTCGTATCCACTAGGACAATTCTTATAATAGGTATCATTATCTATTTCATAATTTGTCCATTTATCTCCCCATTTTTTTATTTCTGCATTATATATTGCTATTGCCTCTACTTTTGAATTATACCAGTTACTATTTGAATGACTACATTTTGGTACATTATTGGTATTAGAATTTTGATTTTTACTCTTATTTATTGGTGTTTCTTCTATTGCTACATCTCTTTTTTTCTCTGTAACTTTTGGCTGTGTAATAGTTTTGCTTTCTATTGTTTTCGTTGCTTCTTTGTTTACACTGTTTTTGTTGTTTTCACTTGTATTTGACTTTTTCACAATAGGTGTTGTTATCTTTTCATTTTCTATACCTTGTGTCTTTGTTTCTTGGTTTTGTGTTGTTTCTGCTTGTGCTATTGTATTTTCTATTTGCTCTATAATATTTTCTGGTGTTTCTTCTACATTTTTATTTTCTTCTTGTGTGCTAGTAGTAAAATCTACTACTTTTTCTCTTTTTTCATTTACTGCTCCATAATAACTAAAACTAGAAATCATTGCGACTATAATAATTACAATAATCTTTCTCATAATTCATTCCTCCTTACTTGTTTTTATTTTAGTCGCATTTCCTATATAATGCAAAGGTGCAATTTTTATTTTATTTAATATATATATTCTTTTCAGCTAGTAAAGAGTAAGTAATAAAAGGGGTTTGTAAGGGGGAATTATAAAAAAATACTCCCACAACTTTTGGGCATAATGCTAGTATAAAACCTTTTAAAGCTAAAAAATAAAGCATATTTCTATGCTTTACACTGGTTAAAAATTATTTATTTGATTTCTTTTCCCCACACTCCATATTGCTAATTCTTTTTATAAATTTTTTTGATTTTTTCCCTTTTTGCTAAAATTTTTATTTCAATCATTTTTATAATTATTGATTTTTAGGCTTTTTTTCTTCTTTTAGACCTAGCACTGAGACTACTTCCACGTGGCTCGTAAAAGGAAACATATCAACTAACCTTATGTTCTTTATATCATATAATTCTTCTAATTTATGCAAATCCCTTGCTAAAGTTGCAGGATTGCAACTAATATAAACCAATCTTTTCGGCTTAATTTCAAAAAAATTATTAATTGTATTATTATCTAAACCTCTTCTAGGAGGATCCACCAAAATAATATTAGGAATAATATTATTCTTATGAATCAACTCATCAAAAATTTCCTTTACATCTCCATCTATAAACTTTACATTATGTATCTGATTCAATTTTGCATTTTCTTTTGCCATTTCTACAGCTTCTTTTATAATCTCTATTCCATAGACTTTTTTAGCATATTGAGACATAAACAAAGAAATAGAACCAATACCACAATATAAATCAAAAACCACATCTTCTTTTGTTATTTCTGCCATATCCACACCTAATTGATACAACTGTTCTGCTTGGATTGGATTAACTTGATAAAATGACAATGGAGATATTTTAAAAGTATACTCTCCCAATTTATCTTCTATATAGCCATCCCCATACAAATTGACATTTTCTTGTCCTAAAATAACATTCGTATTTTTCGTATTAATATTTTTCACAATAGTCCTTACTTTTGGAAAATAACTTATTATTTCTGCAACTAATTCCTTTTCTTTTGGTATTTCTCTACCATTTATTACTAGAATACACATAATTTGACTCGTTTTCTTTCCAATTTTAGTTACAATATGCCTGATTAATCCTTTTCCTGTTTTTTCATTATAAATACTAATTTTATTCTTGACTATATAATCAAATATAAATTTTGCTATTTCCTCCGTCTTTTTGTCTTGAATCAAACAATTATGAATTGGTATAATTTCATGTGTTCTATTAGCAAATACTCCCATAACAGGTTGTCTATTTTTTCCTATTCCAATTGGATACTGTGCTTTATTTCTATAATTATAAGGATTTTTCATTCCTAAGATACTGTCTATTTTCACATTACTTTTTAATGTTTTATTGAGTAAACTTTGTACAGCATTTTGTTTGATTTTCAAAGTTTCTTCATATTGTACATGTCTTAAATTACAACCACCACACCTTTGATAAGTTTTACAATCTGTTTCTACTCGCACTTTTGAAGGAATTATAATTTCTAGAATCTTGCCAAAAGCATGTGATGTTAAGACTTTTACGATTAAAATTCTTATCTTTTCCCCTTTTAAAGCATTTGGAACAAAAACAGTAAAACTATCTATCTTAGCAATTCCTTCTCCCTCAAATCCATTATCTATAATTTCAACAATATATTCCTTATTTTTCTCTACTGGACTTTTCATCTTTTTCTCCATTTTTCTTAAATTTTATTCTTACAAAATAGTTTAACATAAATTAAACAAAAAATAAAGCATATAAAAATTAAGAACTCCTTATTTACACAATTTCCTCTATTACTTCTGAAATCAGTAAAAACTCTTAAATATAATACTCATTTTTTCTTTTCTTCGTTCAATTTTCAAACCTCCTTAATAAAACAAAAAGAGATATCAAAGTACACGAGTACTACTGACATCTCTTAAATCCATTTATCATAAACTAAAATATAATAATGCAATATAATATAATTTTTTCAAAGTACTCATAATTATATAGCTCTTGACGGACAGCTATACATGATTTATTGCCTATATTATATCACGATTTTAAGAAATGTCAAATATTTACAATTATATGTTTTTCAAATATTCTTCTAACTCTGATAATTTAATCTTTTTAGTCAAGTTAGAAATATACACATCATTAGAATAATTGAAAACTAAAAAAGTAATATTCTTAATAATTACTCTATGTGGCTCAATATATGTAAGATTTGTTTTCTCTAGTTTCCTAATACTACCATTGATAAAGGTAGGAGTAACTTTAGAAAACTCACATATAAATTCCAATCGCTGTTTTAGACATTCCTCAAATTCTAGTTCTTGCTTAATTATTTGCATTTCAAACACCACCCTTTCTTTATAGAATTAGGATGATTTTTTGCAAAAGAAAAAATCACCATTTTACTGATTGATTTTCATATCTATCTGTTCAATTTGGTTCGAACAGATACGTCGTTGGTGCGGATGAAGGGACTCGAACCCCCACGTCGTTGACACTGGTTCCTAAGAACTGTGTTAGATATGTTAGCTATTAATAGTTATTGTTTTTTAGCCTTATATAAAATTAGTAAAATTATTATGGTTCTATGTATTATTAGAATTAACACCTACTCTATTCTGGCTTTTAATATTTTTTGTGTTTTTATAAAAAATATTAAAGTGTTAGAAAATTGATTAAAAATTGTTAGAAAATTAAATATAAAAGTATAACATTTGCTTTACCTTTAGCTAATAAAAAATTAAATAAATTTTGTCATATTACTATACTTTTTGGAAATTTATGGTATAATGATTGTAATAAAAATTTGTTCGGAGGTATTATCCTATGAAAAGATGTACTTTATGTGGAAGAAAAATCAGTAATACAAGATATACTTATGGTTTAGGTTGCTTAAAGAAAATGTGTAATTCTGTCAATGTTCACAATGTCAAAAATTTAAAAGGAGAAAGTCTACTAAATAGAAAAATTCTAAAGTTATGTAATAAAAAAACTTTACCTTTGACTCAAAGACAATTATTAACAGACAGATATTTAACTTTGAATTTATTAAATGAAGTACCTCTTGATTGTTACAATAATTATAGAAGTTTATTACAATCCGATATTGACACTATTAATCGAACTACAACTTTAATGAATTTACATAGTTGTGATGTTATTACATTAAAACAAGCATCTGAAATTAATAAGAAATATAAAGAAAATAAAGATACTTTTCAAAAAATTATGAATGGAGAATATGATGTACTACAAAATTTTTCTTTTGATATTGTTAGATTTGCATTTAGTAGATATTATAATAATAAACCTTACTTATCAGATATGACTCAAAAGTTACAACATTATATATTAAAATGTGGAGTTTTAGGACTAAAAATAAAAAATTATTATATTTCTTCTGAATTTCTAGATCATTCCTTACAAGAAAATCCTAATGATATAACTATTATGGAAGGTAAAATTATACAAGACATTATAGATGATAATTATTTTAAAAATAAATTAAATGAAATTATAAAAAAATATGGTAATAATGAAAATTTCAACACAGATAATGAATCTTTAGCTTTTGAGAATGGCGATTTGTTTTTCTCATTGCATAATAGCTGTATAAGTGTTTTGGGAAATAAACAAGATAATGGTAAGTGGCATCTAGATATAACATTATCTGATACTTATGATTTTACTGATTTGCAAGAAATTGAAAAATATATAAATAATGATGATTTTTGGAAAGGATTATTTGGCTCTGTTGGCAATAACTTAGCAATGATAAGTACTTCTTGTAATGTAGTTAATGAATACGAAATTACAATCAAATTCAAAATAGAAAATTGGGAGGTATAAATATAATGTCAAAACAAACTAAAAATAAAATTTTAATAATACTATTTTATCTTGTATCATTATTTTTATTTGAATTTATTATTGGAGATTGTAATTTTGAAAAAAATGCACAAGAATGTGTATCTAATGGAGATAGTGTTTTTGCCTTATTTGCTCCCTATGGAGAAGCAGGGTTTTACCATTTTATATTTATATCTTGTATTGCTATCTATGTTAAATTTAGCAAAAAAATAGATATTGCATATAAACACATCATTTATTGGTTTCCACTGATTACTTTTATATTTTCGTTACCTATGGGATTATTAGCTGCTATTTTTGGAAATTTTATAAAAATGTTGTAATTATTCTATATTATAATAAAAAATATTTAAAGGAGATGAAAAACAATGTATATACTATATGCAGATGAAAGTGGAAATACTGGAACTGATTTTGATAATTCACAACAACCCATATTCGTTTTAGGTAGTGTTCTTGTGAATGAAAACAATTGGCATAATATAAACAGATTACTAGATAATGAAAAGGCAAAAATTGATCCATATTTTAAAAATAATGAAGTACATACTAATGAAATCTTTAATTCAAAGAAACGTACATATTTTGGTAAAAATGATTGGCATAAAAATTTAGAAATTTTAGAAAAGCTAGTTGTACTTATATCAAATCTTCCTATAGAATTTTATTATATTGCAATAGATAAAAAAGCATTTAAAAAGGAATTAAAAGCAAAATACGGAGAATTAGTCAAAATAGATCCTTATTTACATTCTTTTTCTAAACTATATACTGCAATTTGTAATAATATGAAAAACAAAGAATCTAATAGTATGATATTTCTTGATAAACAATTAAATTTTAATAAGGAATTAGCCTCTTTCTTCCCAATGATACATCAAAAATATGTTGATAATATTATAGAATACCCTATGTTTTTGGATTCTGACTCTACTAATTATATACAAATTGCTGACATTTTATCTTTTTATGTGAATAAATACTATTCTATACAAAACGGATATCAAAAATATGGAGAAGAAAAAGAAAAACACTGCTTAGCAATGTTTAAAGAATTATCTAAAAATGTTATTGTAAGTATTAAAAACTTTGATTAAATAAAAAATGTGCAAGGGCAACAGATATTTAAATCTGGGAGCTCCGATTTTGTTGTGGAACTCACTCAACCCCTGCTTAAGTTAAATATATTATAGCATATAAATATTTAACTTGTCAAATCTATTTGACATTACTAGTATATTTATTTAATAACTAATTTATACTATATATTTTGATTTTGCACCTCTATATGAGGTGTTATTTTTATGTGAAAGAAGGTGAAATTATGCAAGAAAACAATTTAAAAGGCCTATGGATACCTTATGAAATCCTAACAAATGAGCATTTAAATGATAAAGAAAAATATATCTATTCTCTAATCTTATTTTTTAGTAAAAATGATGGTTATTGTACCATTACAAATAAATATATAGCAAATATTGTAAATTTATCTGATACAAGAGTATCAAAATTAGTAAGTAGTTTATCTAAAAAGAAATATGTTCAAGTAATAACAAATTTTCAAGATACAACAAGACAAATTATAAATAGAAAAATAATACCACTTGTCAAATATGACAACCCTACCTATTCAAAATCGACTAGTTATCTAGACAATAACAACAACAGTTCTAGTCCAAAAAATACTAATACCATTGGCGAAAACAACAAATATATAAATAATAATAAATATAATAACTATAAAAATAGATTTAACGATAATAGAAGAATATACTCTACTGAAGATTTAGAAAGTTTATATGCCAATGATTTTTAAGACTTAAATAGGTCTTTTTTATTTTAAACAAATTTAATTTTAGCTTAGAAAGGAGCTGATTTTTATGCAAATTAGAAACGAACTATATCATTCATTACAAAGTTTAAATGAATCTTTAAACAATCTTTTAACTGATGCTTGTCTCTCTCCTACTGATAGCAAACTAGAAAGATTTTTATATACCTTAGAAAAACAAAGATTTGAAATCTATGAACAAGTTAGATTTTTAAATAATATTACTGAAGGTAATGAAATTCACTTTATAGATAACGATTATAAAGCCACTTTAAAAGATAATGTATTATCTTTGTATATACCTGAAAAATTACCTAATTTAAAAAACAGATCATCTTATGTACACAAGCAAATAATTTTAAATATTGCAAAAATAACCAAATCTTATGAAAGATTATTTTATGACAAATTTGTAATTGTCGTTATTAAGATATTTGAAAAAAGAAAAGTATGGGATGTTGATAATAGAACTGTTAAACCAATCCAAGATGGATTAATTCATGGTGGAGTGATTAGAGATGACAATTTATTTAATTGTTGTTATATGGTTCAAGGATTTTATTCTGATACTTCCCATATTGAAGTTTCTGTTTTAGAGGCTGCTAAAATCATAAATTTTATTAACAATAATTTACCAGATATTAACATATGACCATAGCAAAATTTTAAAGATTTTTTTCAATATTTTTTTGCTATGGTCATTTATAATTAAAATATTGATATTTTAATACTTACAACCTTATGGGTTTCAAATTTATTTGTCTAGAGTAGAGGTGTCATATACGAAAGTATATGGTACCTCTACAAAGGTACAGTTTATTGAACAGATAAATAGGTGATTAATAGATTTAATTTTATAAACATTGGAGGTGTGGTGAAGATGGAAAAAGGATTACTTTTGCAAGAAAGAGATGCCCAGTTATTAGAGTTTTTAGCAGAATACAAAACAATAACATTAGATAATACAAGATATATTTATGGTACAAAGACCTATCAAGAAAAAAGAATATGTCATCTCGTAAAAGAAAAGTATTTGACTAGACTAAAACATAGAGAAATTGCATTAGGTAGAAAAGGAAAAGAATTTTTAACTGAAATTGGTACTGATATTAAAGTACATTGTAGAAATCCAAATAATATAGAAAGATTAAGAGTAATTAGTGATATTGCTTCTTTTACACAATTTAGTAATACTATGAATTTTATGCCTAGTTGGCATTTAAAAGATAGAAATGCACCAACACAAGATTCCAGAAGATATTTAGGTCTTTTAACTTTCGACCAAAATTTCTATACTGTTTATTCTATCTATGGAGAAAAAGATGATAAATATATTACTTCTCTTTACTATGATTTAAAGAAAGAACGAGAATTTTATAATTCTATTATTTTTACAAATGATATAGAAAAAATATTGTACTATAAAAAACGGATTTGGTTTTAGCGATAAACACTTATACCTAATCCAATATAATGATTTTAATAAAAAAATAATTAGAAATTATGATAAAATTAGAAGCTGTATGGTTAATGACTTATCTAAAAAACACGACATCGAATACACTAATTTTAGGCACATGGATTTTTTGGTAGATAATGAACTTTACTTAAAAATTATGTTGTTTTTAGATATTAACCAAATTGGCTATTTATCTAATTTTCTTAGTATCAATTCTAGCTATCGAGATAAAATGTATTTTATTTGTTTTCAAGAAAATGAAAAGTATTTGACAGATTTAATTAAGGATTGTCATACTATTATCATTGATAAATCTACTATTGAGGAATATTTAGAAAATGATTATATTGAAATCAATGGTATAAAAATGGATTGTCCAACGGAATGATTTTACTCTAAGATAAAAATTATAGAGAACTTAGATATTAATTAATCTAAGCTCTCTTTTTCAAAAATGATATATATTATATGTAGAATCGTATTGAAATCCTAGTTTTTCAGCTAATCCAACTGAAGATAAATTAGCTGCATCCCAACTAACTTTTTTATTTATCTCTAAACATTTTAAGATCAATTTTGAAGCCATTGCTGTTGCTATTCCTTTTCTTCTATACTCTTCTTTAACTCTTATATTTACCTCAATTCCATTTTTATAGAATATATTAGATGATGCAACTCCTATAATTTCATCATTATATAAACAACAATATCCTATTCCATATTTTTCATAATTGTCAGTTATATTAATAAATTTCTCATTTTTAATTCTACTCGCCAACACCTCATCTATAGCTTTTATTTTATATTCACTTGATAAATCTGTTATATTTGATTGTAATTCTTTACAATTGAATATTGGATTCTTTTTTATGGAATATCTTTCATTCTTGATAATATTATCTTTATAGATTTCTTCTATAAGAACTTTTAAATTGTCACTAGGAATTATTTTATATTTTCTTAAATCATCTTCAATAAGTTTTCTTAAATCATTTTTTTCTATTTCTCCACTCATAAAGCAATACTGTCTTACTAATAAAATAGCAATTTTAGGATTATCTATATTATCCACATAGGCTTCTCCCATAACACCTTCTAAAGCACAATGTCCCATATAAAATCTAATATCTTTAAAAAATTCACTTAATCTTTCTAAATCTAATTTTTTAATAACCTTTTTTAGCATATTTATTACTCCTAAATTTTTACCTATTATTTCTTAAGATTGTATCTATAAATTTTCGTATATTTGCCATTATCTAAAGGTGCTGTTTCTAAATATTCCCAACCTGTTTTTTCATAATAATTATTGTGTTCTGTAATTAAATATAAATATTCATAGTTTAAATTTTTAGCTTGTTCTATGCTTACTTGTTGAAGTTTTTTTCCAATTCCCATATTTCTATATTTTTCTTTTACAAAAAGTGCTGCCATCCAAGGAAATAAATCTTGTCTAGCTTTTAGGTCATTTCTCCATAATGATACTACTCCCACTACTTCATTTTTTAATTTAGCAATATACATTTGAGGAATATCATCTTTATTCATAGAATGTTTCGTTCTATATATACTATCTTCCAATTTTGCTCCATGATTTTCTTCCCATTCTTTCCAAATCCATTCTGATACTTCATTTATATATTGTGGTTGTTCTATTAAATTGACTATTTCAATTGAATCCATTTTTATAATCCTCCATTTTTGTTACTTAGAAATATGTTGAAACTTAGCATATAATTTAAACTCTAAATAAATAATTCATCAATTCTTTATAAATTGCATCTCTTTCTACAATCTCTTTATTTTCAATCATAGAATTTAATTCACTCATATCAACAAATTTAACTTGTTCTACTTCACTTTCTTGTACTTTTATATTTCCTATTTCTAAGTCTTCTTCTCTTAATATAAAGAAATCATAAAATTGTCTATCCATATGTTCTTCACTAACCTTTTCCTCTTTTCTGTATGAAAACATATATCTAAAATCTTTTATATCAACTCTATATCCAATATTAACACTTACTTCTTCATTTATTTCTCTTTTAGCAGCAGATAATGAATCCTGCCCAGTAGTAATATGACCAGTTACAGATATATCCCATAAACCTGCATTTTTATCTTTGTTATATGACCTTTGTTGTATTAATACTTGGTTTTTTTCATTTACAATTGCAACAACAATTATTCTATGCCATAATCCTTTTTTATGAATTTCACTTCTTGGTAATATTTCTCCTGTTTTTATTCCATTCTCATCTAATACATCTATTAATTCTTCCATACATTATTCTCCTTACTCAATTAATATATTACGTATTTTATCATGAGTTAACATTTTTTACAATAATAAAAACATATTTTCTATATTATTTTTAACTATGGTTTTCCATAATATAGACAATATGTTTTTACTATAAAATTTTTTTATTGTTTATTAAGCCATTTAATAAATTCATCTTTTGTAATTTCTTTTAATTTATAAGCATTTTTTTTATCTTTTCCCTGATGCTTAAATCTATTATATTCAATCTCAAAACTTCCGCCCTTCGACTTCGCTAATGCCTGTTTTTTCTTATACACTTTTCGATACAAATTATAAGCTTCATCTTTTTCTAGATTTTTAGTAAATACTTTACTTGCTCCAATCTCCCTACAAGTTTTTTTATCTGCAAATATATTATCACAATAGATTACTGCTGAATTAATTGTTAAAAAATATTTACCACAGTTTTTACACTTTTTAAGATATGTTTTTTCTTGTAAGATAAAATATAGTTCTAAAAATAATAAATTATAAAAATTATCTATCTCATAAATTTCTTGAATACCACATCTGTTATTATCTTTATTCTTTAAAGTTTCTATTATCTCTTTTTCTATCATTTTAGAGGTATCTTTATTTAGTTTTATGATTTTATTAAATTCATTATATGTTAAAATTGGATATTCTTTTATACTATTTGTATGGATAAAGATATACAATTTTTCTAAAGGATTCAAATTTTCTAATTCTTTTTTTTCATTAAATAAACAGTATTCCAAAATATCAATTATTTGCCTTTTATAGCTTTCAAATTCTTTTTGGTACTTACTATATAGTTTATCTATTTTATTGTTTAATTCTTTGTTCTCATTCGGATTTAAAGCTAATAATTCTTTTCTTTCTTTTTCTGTTAATAATGTTTGAAATCCATAAAATCTAAAAATGAAATAAGACATTTCTTTTAAGTCTTGTTGTATAAAATCCAAAACTATACTTCCTATTTTATTAGGCTGTTCATATACCTTTTTAGTATATTGATAATCTCCTTCCTCATTCATTTCAAAATCTAACATAGGTACTTTTATTTGTTCTTCTTTAAGATGTTCGTTTATATACATTTCTATCTTATTTTTCTGTTCCATATTCCCCCCTTAAAAAACTTTTTATATTTTTTAGTAAAAGTTATTGACATTATAGACAATAATATGATATAAATTAAATTGTCGATAGACAATATTGTTATTAATTGTTTATTGTCAATATTAGTATACATTATATAAACACTTTTTTCAAGTCTTTATATAAAGTTTTCTACATTAAAAAATGTTAGCAAATTTTTGCATGATAACTTTAGGAGCTGATGATTATTGAAAAAGATGGATTTAGAACGAAATGAATTAATCTATAATTTGTATTTTAAAGATAAATTAACCGTATCAGAAATTAGTAAAAAAGTAAATTTATCTATTAGTCAAATTAGTAGAATTTTGTCTAGATCTGCTCTATATCAACAAGAAAAGGCTAACAGAAAAAAGGAAAATCATAAAAAACACAATGAACAAGCAAAAGAAATCATGAGGAAAAAAAGAAATAAAAAACGAATGGAAGAAAAAGCAATTATGGATAAATTACATAGACAAGCTACAATGGAACTCTCTTATTTTAATCCCATATCTAAAGTTGCTATTAGAAAAAATTGTTCAAGTGCTTATAGTTATAATACAGAAAGAAAAAGATTTGAACTAAAGAAAGATTTGGCATATTCAAGTGATATGCCTAAAATAATTAAATACTAATATTATTATGACTTAAATATTTAAGTCTATTTTTTAATTGAGGAGGTGAAAAGACATGAGTGAAAATGTAAAAGAAAACTACAGTATAATGTTTACTAACTATCCAGACATTGTAAATATTGAACAAATGAGAAAAATGCTTGGTGGTATTGGTGTTACGCTTGCCTATAAACTACTAAAACAAGGAAAAATTAAATCTATGAAAATAGGCAGAGAATATAAAATCCCAAAATCTTTCATTATTCAATACTTACTAGATGAAAAAACTGACCTATAATGAATGATACATAAAAAATAGAAAGGTTATCATAATTTAAAACTTATGATATAATACAAAAGCTATAGGTAAGTAAACTGTTATACGGAAAGGAGGATCATTGGTAACAGGTAGCTTACAAGTAAAAGGGCTAGTTTATTATGTTGTCTTAAATGTATATCCAAATAATAAAAGAAATCAAAAATGGATACCAACCACAGTTATAGCCAATGGTAAAAAAGTAAATCAAATGAAAGCTGAAAAATTACTTTCCGATATTCGTATGATTTATAATAAAAATTCCTTTATAGACAACAAAAAGACAGCCGAACAATTATTAGAAGAAAATAAATCTAATCAACTAACTTCATTATCTAAAAATAGTGAAAATAATAAAACAAACATACTTAACCTAAATAGCAATTCTTTATCTAGTGAAGAAGAACTAATTATTACCAAATGTTTATCTGCTTGGTACAACACATCAAAAGAAGAAATGATAAATTCTTTAATGAACATTATTATACAAAACCCTAATACACATTTAATTAAGAGAATTATTACAGATTTGGTTAATAAATTGTCAGATGATGCACGAAAACAAAGAATTAGAAAAATGGGACATTACCGAGATATGCTATTTAGCGATTATATTAAAGAGTGGCTAAACTCTATCAAAAATCAAGTTGCCAAAAGTACATATAAAGGTTATTATGACCACGTTAATGGTAGAATGCTGTCCTATTTTGAAAATGAAGAAATACTTTTAAGAGATGTTTCACTTGCTGACATTTACAATTATATGGAACATCTTTTTAGTGAAGGATTAAAACCAAACACAGTCAAGCATCATAGGTCTATTTTATCTTGTGTATTTACAAGGGCAGTTGAACAAGAATTATTTGAATACAATTTTATTAATAATTTAAAACCTATTAAATCTGACCAATATATAGGCAATTTTTATAAACACGACGAATTATTACATCTGTTTGAAGTTGTAAAAGATACAACTATTAGACTTGAAGTAATACTTGCATCAATTTATGGGTTAAGACGTGAGGAAGTTTTAGGTTTAAAATGGGGTGCTATTGATTTTACAAGAAAAACAATTACTATAAGACATACTATTCAAAGATTTAAAATAAATGGTAAAACACAATTTGTTTTTAAAGATAAAACAAAATCGCAGTCATCTTATAGAACTTTGCCATTATTTAATTTTATAGAAGATTTATTACTAGAATATAAAAAAATGTATGCAGAATATAAAAAGATATTTGGTAATACCTATAATAATGACTATAAAGATTATGTATGTTTAATGCCTAATGGCGAACTTATGAAACCTGGCTATTTAAGTCATACCTTTTCAAAAATACTAGAAGATAATGAGTTAAAACGAATACGTTTACACGATTTAAGACATTCTTGTGCAACATTACTAATACAAAACAAAGTACCAGTTAAAGACATACAAATTTGGCTTGGACATTCTAATATTCAAACTACTATGATTTATACTCATTTAGATGAAACAAACAAAGAAGTATCAGCACAAGTATTAATGGCTAAATTTCAATTTATCTTGACTAATTATAACGAAAATGAAATTTATGAAATGAAAGATGAAACTTTGAATAATATCTATGAACAAGACATAGAAAAAGTTGTTGCAAACCTTCCAAATTAACAACAACTAATTAAAAAGTGTTAGAAAATTTGATAAATTTTGTTAGAAAAATATTCAAATTTTCTACCTATTCAATTTCTCATCAGGTTCGAAAACCTTTAGTGGTGCGGATGAAGGGACTCGAACCCCCACGTCGTTGACACTGGTTCCTAAGACCAGCGCGTCTACCAGTTCCGCCACATCCGCATAATTAATAACAATAAATATAATAGCATATTATAGTTCTCATTGTCAAGTAATTTCTTCTATTTTTTAACTTTGGTAGTAATTTTAAATGATACTTTATTATCTATTTATTGTACAAAATATACAATTAATCCTCCAACGATTGCAAGAATAAATCCTAATATCTTTAATCCTGCAGTTGCCTCATTTTGATCCCCAAACCCAAAAAATCTTTTTGTTATAATTCGTGCATCATATATTAAAATAATAGCTAATAGCACCAATATTGCTCCTACTAATTTTATAATCATTGCTAACATTTTCATCAACATCCTTTTTTCTTCACTTTAATCATACTATTTTTCAAATAAAAAGTCAAGAAATAAGCCATGAAAAACAACTGCTTGATAGAATCTACCCATATTTACAAAACTCAAATTTCAATTCTTTTCATAAACTTATCCTTTATTAAATCTTTTAGCAATAAATTTTTTGTTTCCTCTAATCTTGGATCATGTTGTAAAATTTTTGTAGCAATTTCTTGAACACATTTTAGAATTGGCATATCTTCAAATAAATTGGCAATTTTAAACTCTGGTATACCATGTTGCATCGTTCCAAAAAAATCTCCAGATCCTCTTAATTCTAAATCTTTTTCTGATATAACAAATCCATCATTTGTCGAACACATTACCTTCATACGTTCTTTTACTGTCTCACTTTTTCCTTCATATTTTAAAATACAATAAGATTGATAGTTTCCTCTTCCCACTCTTCCTCGTAACTGATGTAATTGTGCTAAACCAAATCTTTCTGCATTTTCAATGACCATAATATTACTATTTGGTACATCCACACCAACTTCAATAACAGTTGTAGAAATCAATATATCTATTTGTTTGGCTTTAAACTTTTCCATAATTTCATCTTTTTGTTTTGGTCTCATTTTTCCATGAATACATTCTACTTTGTATTGTGGAAAAACTTTTTTTTGATAAATCTCATATAGTTGCTCTACTGACTTTAAATCTAGTTCTTCATTTTCTTCTACTAATGGACAAACAATATAAGCCTGTCTGCCCTCTTGTATTTGTTGCTCAATAAAGCCATTTACTCTTTGCGTCATTTTGGTATTAACAGCAAAAGTTTCTATCTTTTTTCGATTAGGTGGTAATTCATCAATGATTGAGATATCCAAATCCCCATATAAAATTAAAGCTAAAGTTCTTGGTATTGGGGTTGCTGTCATAACAAGTACATCTGGATTTTTTCCTTTTTCCGCAATTTTGGTTCTTTGTTTAACACCAAATCTGTGTTGTTCATCTGTTACAACCAAACCTAAATTTTTAAATATCACATTTTCTTCTATCATAGCATGTGTTCCAATTAGAATATCAATATCACCATTAGCCAATCTTTCTAATAACTGTTCTTTTTTCTTTTTAGTTATACCTGAAATTAATAATTCACATTTTATATTTAATTGTTCCAACATCTTCTGAAAATTCTCTAAATGCTGTGTCGCAAGTATAGCCGTTGGTACCATAATTGCAACTTGATAACCGCATTTTACTGCCTTATAGGCTGCACATATTGCAACAACAGTTTTTCCTGATCCTACATCTCCTTGTAATAAACGATTCATAGAAGTTTTTGCTTCCATATTATGGTCAATTTCTTCTAACACTCTAATTTGGGCTTTAGTCAATTTAAAAGGTAATTGATTGATTACATCTGACATTTTTACGTTTTTATTAAATGAAATTCCTTGTTCATCTTTACAATAACTATTTTTCAAAGTCAAAAGAGCTAACTGTGTGCATAATAATTCCTCAAAAACAAGCCTTTTTCTTGCTTGTTCAAAATCTTTTAATTCTCTTGGAAAATGAATGTACTTAGTTGCTTCATTGATTGTTTCTAATCTATATTCTTCTAATAGGTAATTTGGTAATGTCTCTTCTAATTTTCCTTCAACTTCTGCTAGACCTGCTTCCATAATTCTTCTTAAAACATTTTGCGATAGCTGATAAGTTAATGGGTACAAGGGTATAATCTTTCCTGTATTGAAATTCTTTTTATCTTCATCAAAAACAGGAGATGTCATTGTTATTTTTCCAAAATTATTAACTATTTTTCCATAAAACTTATAGGATTTTCCTATTTCAAATTTATTTTTTAAATAACTTTGATTAAACCAAGTAATGGTACAACTTCCTGTTTCATCTCTAACTAATAATTTTTGCATGGTTTTTCCTTTTAATCGAACATCTGATAGGCTTCCACAGGCAACTGCTTCAATTAAAACTTCATCTCCATTTGCACATTCTGCAATATTTCTAGGTTTACTTCTATCTTCATAAGTTCTTGGATAATAAGTAATTAAATCTTTTAATGTAAAAATTCCTAATTTATTTAATAGTTGAACTCGATTAGGTCCTACTCCTTTTATATATTTTACATCTTTGTTTAAGTCCATTTCTCTCTCCTCTTAAACATAGAATTCTTCTAATTCTTTTTGCAATTTACTTATTTAATCTTGAATAATTGAAAATCTAAACCATCTGCACTAACTAGTTTAAAATCAATTCCATAATAATTACCTTCTATTGCTTCTCGAATAGATGTACTATGTAAATGTCCATAAAAACATTTTTTTATATCATATTTTTTCATCATTTTTACAAATTCGCTCATCTCATTGTTTATTATATTATTGTGAATAAGTGGTGGATAGTGAAGAAATACCAATATCTCTTTTTCTTGATTTTCATTTAATTCATTTGCTTTTTTAAGTGATAATTCTAATCTTGCTACTTCTCTTTTTAATAATTTTTGGTCTTCTCCTTCTTCATTTTGTCCCCATCCTCTTGTTCCTGCTATAATATAGTTTTCAAATTCATAAGCTGTATTATAAATAAAGTCAATATTTTTAAACTGATTTTCTTCCAAAAAATTTCTCATGCTTGTTAAAGTAGTCCACCAATAATCATGATTTCCTTTTAAAATTAATTTTTTACCTGGTAAATTGTTTAAATAAGAAAAGTCGTAATAGGTATCTTTTAAATAGGTTGACCATGAAAAATCACCTGGTATTACTACTATGTCTTCTTCTTTTACTTTTTCTATCCAGTCTTTTTTTATTTTTTCTTCATGTCCTTCCCAATTTTCCCCAAATATTCCCATTGGCTTATCTTCATGGAAAGATAAGTGAAGGTCTCCTATTGTATAAATTGACATCTATTCCTCCATTCTTTCTTACTTGCTATAATTTTAAATTTGGTATAGCATTTAAATCAAGAGAATCTCTTTTTCCACTGATATAATTGTAATAGCCAGCTGATGCTATCATCGCTGCATTGTCTGTACATAATTTTAAATCTGGCATGTAAACTTTATTACCTTTTTTCTCAAATTCTAAAAATTCTTTTCTAATATAGGAATTACAAGACACTCCACCTGCTAGGGTAATTGTTTGTATGCCTGTCTTTTGCACAGCTTTTTCTACATTTTCCATTAAGGTTTCTGTTACTATTTTTTGAAAACTTGCACATAAATCTGCATGATTGATATTTGGTATTTTGTGATTTAAATTGATAACGGCTGTTTTTATACCACTAAAACTAAAGTCCAATGTTTCCTCTTCAAAATGTGTTTTTGGTAATTCTATATTAGCTTGTCCTTCTTGTGCAAGTTTATCTACTTTTGGGCCTCCTGGATACCCTAGTCCAATTACTCTTGCCACCTTATCAAATGCCTCTCCTATTGCATCATCTCTTGTTTTTCCTAATACTTCAAATTCTATATAAGATTTAACTTGTATAATTTGGGTATTGCCACCTGACATCATAATACATAAAAATGGTGGTTCTAGTTCCTTATAGGTAAGATAATTGGCAGCAATATGCCCTTGTATATGGTTTACTCCTACTAAAGGAATGTGATTGGCAAATGCAAAAGCTTTTGCATAAGAAAGTCCTACTAATAAAGCTCCCACTAATCCTGGTCCATATGTTGGTGTAATGGCATCTATATCTGATATTTTTACTTTTGCTTCTTCAAGAGCTTTTTTCATAACCCTTGAAATGGCTTCAATATGGTTTCTAGAAGCTATTTCTGGTACAACTCCTCCATATTTTTCATGAATTGGTATTTGTGTATCTATAATATTACAAAGAACCTCTCTACCATTTTTTACAATGGATACAGAGGTTTCATCACAACTTGATTCAATTCCTAATGTTAATATATCTTTTTTCATTTTTATCACACCTATATTCCAAAAATCATCGCTGTTATTGTCATAATTCCTGTTGAAATCCAATTAATAGCTGGTGATATAATTACACTTGCTAAATTGGTTATCCATAATACTACAAATATGATATAAAATATCTGTTCATTATTTCTAAACCATTGTTTTGCATGGTATGGTAAAAAGGGAATCATAATTTTAGAACCATCTAATGGTGGTAATGGTATTAAGTTAAATACACCTAATCCAATATTAATTGCTATGGTAGTTGCTAGTAATAATTTAATAATCTGTCCAACTGTTGATATTAAAAATTCAAAACTTGCAAATTTAATAAATGCTCCATAAATTAATGCAAATAGAAAGGCTAATACTATATTAGTTAATGGCCCAGCTACTGATACAATGGCTTCTCCTTTTTCCATTGATATTTTTCTTGTATAGTTAGTGGGATTAACATGTACAGGTTTTCCCCACCCAAATCCTGCTAATAACAACATTAATGTTCCAATTGGATCTAAATGATCCAATGGATTTAAGCTTAATCTTCCTTCATTTTTAGCTGTATTGTCTCCTAATTTATAAGCTGCATAGCCATGTGCAAATTCATGAAAAGTAATGGCTATTAACACGCCAGGAACACTTACTAATAGGCCGATTAATCTATCTGGACTAGTAGCATATTGTGTTACTGTTGCTATTATCATGATAGCAATTATAATATATATCATCCTTCTATCAAATGAAAAATTAAACATTCTTTTCTCCTATCTAAAATAATTTTTCTACTTCCTCAATAAATTATGATTGGATACTTTCTTGATTTCAAACTTAATATTAATTTAATAGTTTCATGGTTGGGAATAATAAGACATCTCTAATAGAGGTACTATCTGTTAATAACATAACCAATCTGTCAATTCCAATTCCTAGTCCACCTGTTGGAGGCATGCCAATTTCTAATGCTTGAATAAAGTCTTCGTCCATCATTCCTGCTTCTTCATCTCCAGCTTCTCTTGCTTCTACTTGTTTTTTAAATCTCTCATATTGGTCAATTGGGTCATTTAGTTCAGAAAAGGCATTTCCATATTCACGTCCACCAATAAATATTTCAAATCTTTCTGTTAGTCTTGGATCTTCTTTCTTTTTCTTGGCTAATGGTGATATTTCAATTGGATAATCATAAATAAAGGTTGGTTGTATTAATGTTTTTTCTACATATTCATCGAAAAATAAACTAATAACATCTCCTCTTGTTTCTTTTGTTTTATCTGGTATTGAAATATTTTTTTCTTTAGCTAGTTTGACTGCTTCTTCATCTGTGTTTATTTTATTAAAATCTATACCACATGCCTCTTTTATAGCATCTATCATTGTGATTTTCTTCCAACCTGGTGTTAAATCAATTTCTTGCCCTTGGTAATTTATTTTGGTTGTTCCTCTTACTTTATTAACACATTTTGAAAATAATTCTTCTACCATATCCATCATGTCATGATAATTGCTATATGCTTCATATAATTCTATGGTTGTAAATTCTGGATTATGGCGAATATCCATTCCTTCATTTCTAAATATTCTTCCCATTTCATATACTTTGTCATAGCCACCTACAATTAGTCTTTTTAAGTTTAATTCTGTAGCAATTCTTAAATACATATCAATATTTAAAGCATTGTGATGAGTCATAAATGGTTTAGCTGTTGCTCCTCCTGATATGGTATTTAACATTGGTGTATCTACTTCTAAATAACCTTTTTCATCTAATATTTTTCGAATTTCTGTTATAATTTGACTTCTCATTTCAAAAGTTTTCTTTACTTCTGGATTCATAATTAAGTCTACATATCTTTGACGATAACGTAAATCTACGTCTTTTAAACCATGAAATTTTTCTGGTAATGGTCGTAACGATTTCGATAATAAGGTTACTTCTTTAGCATGGATTGAAATTTCTTCTGTTTTCGTTTTAAATACAAATCCACTAATTCCAATTATATCTCCTATATCCCACGTTTTAAATGCTTTGTAACTTTCTTCTCCTAGATCATTGATACTGACATAACTTTGAATTTTTTCATTACTATCTTGTATGGTACAAAAAGATGCCTTTCCCATAATTCTTTTGGCTATAATTCTTCCTGCTACTGTTACATCTTTTTCTTCAAATTGATCGTAATTTGCTTTAATTTCTCCACTTGTATGGGTTCTATTAAATTTGGTTATTTCATATGGATTTTTTCCTTCTTGTTGTAACGCTACTAATTTATCTCTTCTAATTTGCATCAAATGGTTAATATCTAATTCTTCTACTTCATTATTTTGATTGTTATTTTCTTGCATTCTAAATCTCTCCTCTTTTTTATTTTTGTCTATTATATAGCAAATTTTGGAAAAAGTAAAGTTTTGTATTTAAACTGTTACTTCTTTTTCCTGTGATTCAATATCATTATTTAATACTTTAATTTTATAGTTTCCTTGCTGATTTACTATAAAACTTAAATTTTCACTCTCTTTCCAATTTTCTTCTTCTAATTTGTATCTTATTTTCCATTTATTGATATAACCTGCATATTTTATATTAGATACTGTAATTCTCCATTTGTTCTGTTCAATTGTTTCTATTTGTACATCAAAGGTAGGTTTTTCATTCGTTTCATCTACTTTTGCATGTTCTACATTGTATAGCCCGTTTGGCAATTGACTTAACATATAATAGACTTTTCCTTCGTATTCTAAACCTTGACAGCTTACGATACTCCTCTTTTTAAGGTTAACAAAAAAGTCTTGCTCGACTCCTTCGATTCCTAAATTCTTGATTGTTTCATTACTCCAATATCGATAGCCCTCTTTATCAATTTCTGTCTGCTTTTCTAATTCCATAAATATTTTTTCTGCTTGTGTTTTTTTATCTCCAACAATCGGTTCGCCATATTCTTCTGTATCATTGTTTTTCTCATAAATAGCATTTACTTGGGTCTGCATAATTTTTAGTTCGGTTGTAAAAGCTGTTAACTTCGATAATTGAATGACTTGAATTCCACTGTAAGTTCCAATAGATGCTAATATTAAGATGATAACTATCATAACCACTAAAGATATTAGTGTGATTCCTTTTTTATCTTTCATGGATACCTCCCCTTAGCTTTTACTTTTTTTGTGGCTGGGGTGGTAAGATTCGAACTTACGAATGACCGGGTCAGAGCCGGTTGCCTTACCACTTGGCGACACCCCAATATAATATGACATTATATTACCACTTTATTTGCTTTTTGTCGATACCTTCCATAAAATTTACCTTATCGATTTTTAATCAATCATTCTAAAAAGGTTAATCATCTTTGTATTTATTTTAAATATAATGATTTACTATCATAAATCTAATAATATTTCTTCACATTTTTTATAATTGGATTGATATTTTTCCAACATCTTAAAAAAAGCTTTGGTATGATTTTTATGTTTTATATGGCAATATTGATGTAATACTACATAATCAATTACTTCTCTACTATATTGAACAATTTTTGGATGAATGGTTATTTTTTGGTTCGAATAATTCCCTAAATTTTTTATTTTTTTGATTTCAAATTCTTCTGGTGCAAAACCAACCATAATTCTTGTTTTTTCCATCGCTCTTTCTACTTCTACTTTTGCAATTTGTTCATACATTTTATCAATAGCAATATCTAATATTTCTTTATGATTCATTTTTTTATAACGATTAGGAAGTGATATTTTTATGGTTTTATTTTCAATATTTAATTGCGTAATTCTTGTATTTTCGTAAATTATTTTTACTTTATAATCGATTCCTAATATTGGAACAGGATGTCTTTCTATATTACAATTTATAGATTTGTTGACATTTAATCTTCTTTTTACTAGATTCATTTTTATCACTCCCACTTTGTTTTCCAAAATTCTGTTTAACGAATTATTGTTCGTTTTTGTATTCTTATTTTATCTGTATTTTTTTCTTTTGTCAAGATTTTTTTCAAATTTTTTATTTTATTTTTACTATCATTATCTGAAGACTATTATTTAGTTAAAAGTTTCTCTATTTTTATATAAATTGATTTAACTTTGACATATTATTTTGAAAATTTCTACAATATACAATTCCATATAAATAACAAAAAACGTAGAATTTTTTATTTCTACGTTCTTTATAATTTCGTAAAGATTAAACTTATAAATATAATATTGGACGAAATGTACAATATTGATTCGTGTACATAACGTTACTAGTATTACCATAATTAGCATAATTACGGCTACTAGTATAAGTTTCATCTCTTACTGTACAAGGAGTAAGGTAACTTGCTACTGTTTCGGTTCCCCATTCAAAAGCATTTCCAGCCATATCATAAATATTACATTTTACATCAATTCCATCTATTGCTTCTCCTGTTTTTGCAAGACTTTTTTGCAATCTTTTTTCTCTTGAATAGTCTTTATCTTCAGAAAACTCTTGTATGAATAGTATTGCTGTATCCCAAGCATAACTATTGACTAAATCACTTGTAAAAGTTTGATTTTTATACATATTTCTACTTAAATCTGCTGCTTGTGGTTGTTCTACAAAATTATATACATATTGACCTTGTTTACATACTGGTATACTAGTTTTAGTAGAGATATTCGTTCGATCTGTTGTAGCAGATGAATCTCCTGCTTCATATCTACCTATATAATAACCACCATTTTGGCTAACACTTTTCTTAAAGCCTTCTAAATCCTTTGCAGTTGTATTTCCTCTATCAGACACTACTAATTCCTGACAACCATCTATTACATTACTTCCTTGTGCTGTTGGAGTTCCATTTGTTGCGAAAGTATAACGATTTAATTCTGTCGTTTTTATAACGCCATTTTCTCCTTTTATTTCTCCTACTGGTATCCATACAAATTGACTTCCTGCTGTGTCACCATGGTTTACATCTTCTATTACAACTCCTTTTGTTGCATCTCCTGCTGAATCAGAGGCTATTTTAAATCCTTCTGGTACAATTATTTTATTTTCATATTTATCTTTAATTGTTGTTGGATTGTTTTCATCTAATACTGTTCCTTCTTCTCTTGCTTGTTCAATTGTTGTTGGTTTTGGTTTTGGAATGTTGCTTGTCTTTTCATCTTCCACTGTAACATTTCCATTCTTTTCAATTGTTACTTTATAGCCATCTACATATACTTCTATTGGGAAACTTTCCTTGGTTATGCTATCTGGTACATTTACAATTCCTTCTACTTTGTCTAAGTTCTCTTTTAATTTCTCATAATTTAAATTTCCATCTATTCCATAACTTCCCATTACTGCTAGTTGCACTTTTTCTTTTGCTGTTTCTTTCTGCGTTTTTTCTTTGGC
>JAAWGB010000021.1 GCA_022795075.1 Clostridia bacterium
TTTTGGAATTTTTAATAATCGACCAATGGTACGTTATAAGATAGATGGAAGTAATAACTATAAGATAGGTTTTGCTGTTTGGACTGGTGGCGTAAAATAGTTGAAAAATTTATGTGAATATGTTATTATAAAATAGATAAAATCTAAATAGATGAGTGGAGGGATGAGATGGGAACAAGATTTTATAGAAAAACAACTGATATAGCGAGAAGACGGAGAAGAGAAGAAATAGCAAGCCTTTTGTTAGAAGGATATGAAGCACAAGAAATCGCAGAGTATTCAGTATATTCTATTGATACTGTAAAAAGAGATATAAAGTATATTGAAACCCATCAAGAAGAGTTTAAAATAATAACTGCCTATTTATAGGTGGTTATTATTTTATTATATCAATATTTAATTTGTAAAAAATAATATTAAAAAGAGGGACTTTTAATAAAATTTGATATTTTTTGTTTTGGTTTCTCATAAGAAACTAAATTCATGTTATCATCAAAAAGGAGTTGATAGTATGAATTATTATGAAAAGAGCAAGAAAATGTTCAAGAAGAAATTAAAAGAAAATAAAGAAATATTAAAAATAGAATGGGACAAATTCGCTCAAGAAAACTGTTTATTTAGTGCTAATACTTTAATGTTTCATGTTAACGCTAATTCTTTTGAAGATTTAAAAGAAAAACTTTCATAAAAATTAAAGAAAATGTAAATACTAAAGATGAGGGATTTATATGAAAGTAGAAATATTAATTAGGCAAAAGAGACAAGAAAAAGGATATACAATAGATAAATTGGCAAAAATTGCGAATATGTCAAAGGGACATTTAAGTAGAATAGAAAGAGAAGAAACAGAACCAAGTATTAGTACTTTAGTAAGAATAGCGATAGCATTAAAGATGGATGTAAATGAATTATATAAAATACATTATTAATTATATTTAGTAATGTATTTTTTATTTTTGTATAATAAAAAGGTACTTTCATAAAAGGTTTCTCATAAGAAACCGTATTAATTATATTTTTACTTCAGATTATAAAACAGAAAAAAACAAACTATAACAGAAATTGACAAAATACGATACAAACTATGTTTTATAATAAAATTATCAATCGATTGAAAGAGATTTTTAAGGAGTAAATAGAATGAAAGAAATAAAAGAAGTAAGAAAAGTAAAAAAAGATGAAGAAAAAGTATTTACAAAAAGAAAAGTTAGTAATACAATAAAAAAGTATTATAACCCCTTGAAAGTGAATTATAAAATTTACAAAAGAGGGAGTGGATTGTTAAGTATGAAAAGTGAGGTATTAAAAAAAGTAAAAACATTAAGCAAAAAATACAATAGGAAAGAACAATTAATATTAAAAATGATGGAGAAGTGTAATAAAATGGGATATAACATAAAAAGTATTGAGGAGTTTTACAATAAATAAATTTGTTACCCTTTTGTTACCTACCTATTGAAATTTAGAAAGTTTTATAAAACTTAAATAAACATTTAAAATACTGATAAATTGATAAAAACGAGGTATAGACTAAAATAGAAAATTTTGTAAAAAAGTAAAAGCTGATTATTCCAATTATAATGGAAGTGTAGTAAAAAGGCTTGATCTCAAGCCTTTTGCGATATTAAATAAGGCTTTGGGAACTAATTTGGAACTAACGCATTAAGTTTATATAGGTTTTAAAGTAAATTAAAGGAGAAAAATATGTATAAGAAAATAACAAAAAATGAAAAAGTAACAAGAAAAATTACTGAAGTTCATTCAGCAGATAATTATTTAACAAAAGAAACTACAGAGAATATTAGCTTGGCAATAAACAAATTAAGTGGTGAACTTGATTTAGTAAAGACGGTTAATGAGAGAGTATTTTACTTTATAAGTGCGAATGTGGATTTTATAATTGATAGTGAAAAAGTACATTTTGAAAATGGAGATGTTTTATACTTAGCTAAAAATACAGAATATTCTGCAATGGGAGATTTTGAGGCAGTTGTTATTAATTCTCCTGCTTTTGGTGTAATTAAAGAATAATAAAATTTAGTAAAAACCATTGACAATAATATAAATATAGAATGCAAACAAGAATTCGAATTGAGGAAGGTGAATTGATATTGAATAATATAGAAAACTTAAAAGATTTAATCGTATATCAAAGTCAAAATAATGAAAATATATCAGTAGAAGTTTTATATAATGAAGAGGATTTTTGGTTAACACAAAAGTCAATGGCTAAGTTGTTTAATGTAGAAGTAAATACAATAAATTATCACTTAAAGGAAATATTTGAAAATGGTGAATTAGAGGAAAATCGAACTATTCGAAAAATTCGAACAGTTCAAAATGAAGGTAGTAGAAAGGTTACAAGAGAATTAACTTTTTATAGTTTAGATGCAATTATTGCTATCGGATATAGAGTTAATTCAAAAGAAGCAACTGATTTTAGAATTTGGGCAACAAAAACACTAAAAGAATACATAAAAAAAGGATTTGTAGTAAATAGTGAATTCTTGAAAAATGGACCAAAGTTTGGGAAAGATTATTTTGATGAATTATTAGTAAAAATCAAGGAAATTAGAGCAAGTGAAAGAAGATTTTATCAAAAAATTACAGATATTTATAAGGAATGCAGTTATGATTACGACAAAAATAGCAATACTACACAAGAATTTTATAAAAATGTTCAAAATAAATTACATTATGCAATAACAGGAATGACAGCTCCAGAGATAATCTATAATAGAGTTGATAGTAGTAGAGAAAATATGGGATTAACAACGTGGAAAAATGCACCAAACGGAAAAATACTTGAAACAGATGTTACAATAGCAAAAAATTATTTATCACAAGAAGAAATCACTGAATTAAATAATCTAGTATCAATGTATTTAGATTATGCAGAAAGGCAAGTGAAATTAAATAAGATTATTTCAATGCAAGAATGGAAGGATAAGTTAGAAGTATTTTTGAAAGTGAATGAATATAACATTTTAAAAGATAATGGAAAAATAAGAAGAGAAATAGCAGATAAATTAGCATTAGACGAATACGAAAAATATAGAGTTATACAAGATAAGAAATATATTTCAGATTTTGATGAGCTTTTGGCAGAAACAAAAAATTTAAAAAACAACTGAAAAGTTTGTATGATAAAAATATAGTTAGGGAACTAATTTGGAACTAACGCATTAAGTTTGAGTAAGTTTTAACAGGTTTCTAAAAAGACACAAAGACTTAGAGTAGCAGTTGAAAACTAGAATTTTCAAAAGGTATAAAGAATAGGCAAAAATGCCTTGAAGGTTTTTCCAATTATTATGGAAGTGTAGTGACAAATAGGCATACCAATGCTTTTAAGGTTTTGGTATGCCTATTTGTTATCCATCTATTATTATGGAAATGTAATAAAATTATTAATGCAGTCATAATGACTGCATTAAAGATACTTATTTCTTGCAATTCCAGATGCTTTTCCTCCCCTATATCCTCGCTCAGAAATATTGATATTAATAATTTCTTCTGAAGTAGGGTTTGGCATTACTTTAGTAATGTATCTGTGTACAGTAGATTTTGATATGCCAAAATGTTGAGCAGTTTCCCGCACAGTAGAGCGATGTGAGTTGTAGTAATTAACAACATCTTCAATTAATGGAAAATTTTTTTTATCCATATAATACCTCCAAAAAATAAGTTTATAGAGTTACAGTTTTTTATATTATATTACAATTAACATAAATTATCAAGTGGAAATAAGAAAAAAGTTTTATTTTAATATATATTTGACAAACTTATACTGTATTTATACTATAAAGCAGATATTTTCTTGAAAAATATCTGCTTTTGTAGTATGATAATAATAGAAAATTTATGGGGGAAAATATGGAATTGCTTATGTAGAAAAAACAGATAAGTAAAGTTAATTTATCCTAATTATGATATATTAGAAAAATATACTAAAATAGTTAATCCTATATGTTGTGGGATAAAAGATAATATTCTTGAAAACGAAGAACTTACTAAATTGAGGGATTACTTATTGCCATTACTTATGAATGGACAAGTAGGATTTAGAGAATCGTAATAGAATGTTGTAAACACATAAAAAATTTGATATAATTAGCAAAAAGAAGAAGAGGAGAGGAAAAAATGGATTACAAAGACTTAGCAAATTTGATATTTCCAAAAGCAAAGGAAATAACATATTATGAAGAAAAATATCCAGAAAGAAACTTAAAAGAAGGAGCAATTGTTACAAGATTTGCCCCTAGTCCAACAGGATTTATACATATAGGAGGATTGTATCAATCTTTAATTGCTAGAAAAATAACCGAACAAACACAAGGAGTTTTCTTTTTAAGAATAGAAGACACAGACCAAAAAAGAGAAGTAGAAAATGGGATTACAGGGATTGTAAATGCACTAAAAGATTTTGTTATCAATCCAGATGAAGGAATGATTTCTAAAACAGATGAAAAAGGAAACTATGGACCATATAAGCAATCATTCAGAAAAGAAATTTATCAAGCCTATGCTAAATATTTAATTGAACAAGGAAAAGCCTATCCATGTTTTTGTACACCAGAAGAAGTAGAAGGAATAAGAGCCAAACAAGAAGAAGCTAAAATTAGACCAGGTTATTATGGCGTATGGGCTAAATGTAGAAATCACACAGTAGAAGAGATGGCAGAAAAAATCAAAAATGGAGAAAGTTATATTATTCGTTTTAAATCACAAGGAAGAGAAGACAAAAAAATTAAACATCATGATGTCATTAAAGGAAATGTAGATTTTCCAGAAAATGACCAAGATATTGTAATTATTAAAGCAGATGGATTACCAACTTATCACTTTGCACATGCAATTGATGACCATTTAATGAGAACAACACATGTTATTCGTGGTGATGAGTGGTTATCTTCTGTTCCATTACATTTACAATTATTCCATGAGTTAGGTTTTAAAGCCCCAAAATATGCACATATTGCACCAATTATGAAAAATGATAATGGAAATAAAAGAAAATTAAGCAAAAGAAAAGATGCAGAAGCAGCAGTTAGCTATTATGAAGAACAAGGAATTCCAGAAGAGGCAGTAAAAGAATATCTATTAAATATTGCTAACTCTAATTTTGAAAATTGGAGAAGAGCTAATCCCGACAAATCTATGGAAGAATTTGAACTACAGTTAAACAAAATGAGTGTTAGTGGAGCTTTATTTGATATGATAAAATTATTAGATGTAGGAAAAACAGTTATTTCAAGAATGACTGCCGAAAAAGTCTATGAAGAAGCCTATAATTGGGCAAAAAAACATGATGAAGAATTAAGCAAAATGTTAGAAGATAAAGAATATGCTTTAAAAGTATTTGGAATTGAGAGAGGAAATAAAAAACCAAGAAAAGATATTTCAAAATGGTCAGAGGTAAAAGAAAATATAGAATATATGTATGATGACAAATTCTATGAAAAATCACAAGAATATCCTTATCAAGTGATAAATGATAAACAAGAAATTAAAAAGATTTTAACTTTATATCTTGAAAAATATTATGATGAATCAAATGATAAACAAGCATGGTTTGATAGCATTAAAGAGTTAGCAGAAGAAATGGGATATGCAAAAGAAGTAAAAGAATTTAAAGCAAATCCTAATCAATATAAGGCTCATGTAGGAGATGTAAGCACAGCTTTAAGGGTAGCTTTAACAAGAAGAACCAATACACCTGATATGTATGAGATTATGCAGATTCTAGGTAAGGATAGAATCGCAAAGAGATTTGAAAAAGCAATAGAAGAAATGGGGCTATAAAAATGGATTACAAAATAGGTGATATTGTAAGAACCAAAAAGCAACATCCTTGTGGTAGTAAACTTTGGGAAATTACTAGGGTTGGTGTTGATTTTAAATTGAAATGTCAAGGCTGTGAACATGTGGTGGTTTTACCAAGAGAAAAAGCTTTAAAAGCAATTACGAAAAAAATGGAAGAAGGGTGAAGACTGATAGATCAATCTTCACCCCTTTTGCATGACCTTTTAAAAATATATAAAATTACTTTCTATATGGAGTCTGTTCTCGTTTCTGCTGTTCGATTTGCCTCTTGAATTTTTTACATTTTTTAAAAGCTTTTTCAGACCTCTTTTCCCTTGAATTGTGTGATATTGATGCAGGAATTTGTTCTGCTTTCGCAGATAAAATCTTAGCACAGAGAAATAAATTCTCTTTAGCTTTTACAGCGTTATGATGCCGTTTGCGTGCTGTAGAGCGATTCTTTTCTGTTTCAGCATAAGAGTCGTAAGGACAGTTCATGTCCACTGGGCATTCGTCAGTAATACAAGTTTCCATAAGTCTGCAATCTGTCATATAAAATCCTCCTGTTTAGTGCAATTGAATAAATCAATCGACTTATTGATTAGTAACTTCTTATATAGTATAACATATTTATTAACATAAAGTCAATGCGAAATACTAAAATTTTTCTACACTACTAAAAATTGTAAATGTAATTGAAAATATAAAAAACATAGTAACATTCGACAAAAAACGACATATAATACAATATAGTATCAAACAAGGTACTATATTGGAGGTGACTTTAACATGGAGCCACAAGAAACAATTTATTGCTATGACAACAGAGAAGAAAAATGTGCAAAAAGAAGAAACTGTTTAGGAATCGTAGCAATCATATTATTAACAGCATTAGCACTAGTAATTGGGTTAATAATAGGAGCAGCATTAGCAGCAGTTATATTAGCAGCATTACCAGCAATTATCGTTTTAGCAGTAATATTAGGATTATTGTTAATCTTAACCATAATTTTAATGTTCTGTAACTGTAAAAAAGAAAAAAAATGCAAATGTAAATGTTGTTGTTAATAAGAAAAGTTTCTACTTTGATGAGTATTTTTTTAATATTCATTCATCATAGAAACTTGATAAAAGGATAGGAAGTTTTTTAACTTCTTATCCTATATTTTTTATAATATAAAAAATGAAAGATTTGTGATACCATAAGTACTGATAAAATTATGGTTCTAATTCTATAAAAGATTCGATAAAATTCCAAACCTCATCTTGATAAATCTTACGTTCAGAAGAAAAAGGTAAAGTAGGAATATCGCCAAGGGGATTAAGTTGCTTTTGTAAACAATGAACGGTTTCATCTACTTTAGTTTTAGCAATTTTATCAGCTTTGTTAGCCAAAATTAAGCAAGGTAAACCTGAAGAAATAATGTAATGATACATCAATTTATCATTTTCACTAGGACTATGTCTAATATCAACTAAAAAGATAATTAGAGAAATTTCTTTTCGATGAAACAAATATTGTTCAATAAATTTTCCGACTTGTTCTTGTTCTTTTTTAGACATTTTACTATAGCCATATCCAGGTAAATCAACAAAATAAAAACTATCATCAATATTGTAAAAATTAATTTGACGAGTTTTACCAGGTTCACTGCTAGTTCTAGCCAATTTTTTTCGATTAATCATCGTATTAACAAAACTGGATTTTCCAACATTAGACTTTCCAACTAAAACAATTTCAGACAATCCATTAGAAGGATACTGATTAGGTCGAACAGCAGAAACCTCAAATTTTGGATTTTTAACTATCATAATAACTCCTCTTAAGTTGCCAAAAAGGTCTGTCCCTTCTAGCAGAAAATTATTTTGTTTGAATTTTTTCTAGACCACCCATATAAGGTCTTAAAACTTCAGGAACAATTACACTACCATCAGGTTGGTAATTATTTTCCATAATAGAAATTAACATACGAGGTGGAGCAACAACGGTATTGTTTAGAGTATGGGCAAAATAATTTCCGTTTTCACCTTTGATTCTAATTCCTAATCTACGAGCTTGTGCGTCTGTTAGGTTGGAACAACTTCCTACTTCAAAATATTTCTTTTGTCTAGGACTCCAAGCTTCTACGTCACAAGATTTTGCTTTTAGGTCAGCTAAGTCACCACTACAACATTCTAAGGTTCTTACTGGAATATTCATACTTCTAAAAAATTCAACTGTGTAGGACCACATTTTGTCATACCATTCCCAAGATTGTTCTGGTTCACAAACGACAATCATTTCTTGTTTTTCAAATTGGTGAATACGATACACACCACGTTCTTCTATTCCATGTGCTCCTTTTTCTTTTCTAAAGCAAGGAGAATAAGAGGTCATGTTATAGGGTAAGTTTTCTTTTTTTAGGATTTGGTCTTTGAATTTTCCAATCATAGAGTGTTCACTGGTTCCAATTAAATATAAATCTTCTCCTTCGATTTTATACATCATGGCATCCATTTCTTCAAAACTCATAACTCCTGTTACAACATCAGAACGTATCATAAATGGTGGAATACAGTAAGTAAATCCTTTGTTAATCATAAAATCTCTTGCATAGGTTAAAACGGCAGAATGAAGTCTTGCTACATCTCCCATTAAGTAGTAAAATCCGTTTCCAGAAACTCTTCTTGCACTATCTAAGTCAAGTCCATCTAAAGCTTCTAAAATTTCTCCATGATAGGGAATTTCATAACTAGGTACAATAGGCTCACCAAATTTTTCAACCTCTACATTTTCACTATCATCTTTTCCGATTGGAACAGATTCGTGCATCATGTTAGGGATTTTCATCATTCTAATTTTAATTTGTTCGCTGTATTCGTTTTCTGATTTTTCGTTTTCTTCTAGTTGTTTGTTAATTTCATTTACTTGTACTTTTATTTTTTCTGCTTCTTCTTTGTTTCCTGCTTGCATGAAACTACCAATTTGATTGCTTAGGTTTTTTCTTTCGGCTCTTAAATTATCTCCATTTAATTTAGCTTGTCTACTTTTTTTGTCTAAGTCAATGACTTCGTCAACTAAAATAAGTTTATGGTCTTGAAATTTTTTTTGGATATTTTCTTTGACTAAATCAGGATTTTCTCTTAAAAATTTGATATCAATCATTTTCTATTCTCCTTTCCGATATGATTGAAGTCATTATACTATATTTTCTAATAATTGGCAAGAAATTGGATAAAATAAAAGAAGAAAGCTATTTTTAACAATGCTGTCAAACCAATTTATTTTTTCAAATAAAAAGACAGTTCGTTCAAGCTAATTTTCAAAGAATTTCTAAATTAATTTTATGGCACCCTTTCAAAACAAGTTTGAACATTTTCCATAAAATTAATTAAGAACTTCTACTTCAAATTACTTTCAATTCACTGTCTTTTTATTTGAAAAAATAAATTGGTTTGACAGCATATTTAGTTAAAGCAAATTAGAGGAGAAATAAAATGTTTTTTGAAATAATAAAGTTTATCCTATATTCTGGAATGATTGTATTAATTGCTAAATATATCTTAGTTTGGACACTCAGAAAATTAGCAGAAAATTTGAATTTAAAGCCAAAAACAGTAGGAGATATTGCAGGTTTTGCAACTTCTATGCCAGAACTTTTAACAATTAGTATCTCTAGTTTAAATGGTTTAATGAATACAAGCATTTTTAATATAGTAAGTTCTAACATCATCAATTTTGTTCAATATATGGTTTCCATTTTGCTAAATAAAAATAAGAAAGCAATTAGCAATCAAGCAATAAGAACCCAAATAGTATTGGTATTAATAACCATAGTCATACCAATTATATTAGTATGGAAAAACATAGAAATAAATTTAGTAATTGTTCCAGCTTTTGTAATTTTGTACTTTTTATTTGGGTATATTAACCAAAATGCCCATAAATTATATTTGAAGGATATTGATTTAAAAATTAATAAAAAAATTGAAGAAGAAGGAGAGAAAGAAAAAGGAAATACACGAAAAACAGTGCTTTATATGTTAATTTTATTAGGCACAGGAATTTTATTATATGTAATAGGCGAATTATTAAGTGAAACTTTAAATCATTTGTGCTATCAGTTTCATATTTCTGAAATCGTGATAGGAATTTTACTTGGGTTTATTACTAGTTTGCCAGAATTGATTACTTTTTTTGAGGCACAAAAACATTATAAGCAAAATAAGAATGATGAAATGATGGGAGTTGTAGAGGCAACGAATAACCTTTTAACTTCTAATATGCTAAATTTATTTGTTATTCAGTCAATTGGAATTTTGATTTATACAGTATTTTAGAAAAAATGCTGGAGAAGTTACTACTTGGAGTTAAAAATATATAAATTTCTCAATTAGAATGGTGTGTAGTAAACTGTAACCTTAAAATAGAAATAAAATCGTATAACATATTGACGTAATTCTAGACTATTGATAAAATTTTTTAATAAAAAAATGTATGTAGCATTAAAAAAATAAATGATAACAAAAGAAAAGGAGAATTAAAATGGAGAAATTAAGTCAAAAGAATTTTTGTAATCAAGGTATTACATTAATTGCACTAATTATTACAATAATTGTATTATTAATCTTAGCAGGAATAGCAATAGCCACTTTAACAGGGGAAAATGGTATTTTAAATAAAGCTAATCAAGCAAGTGAAGAAACCTTAAAAGCTCAAATAAAAGAAGAAATAGAATTAGCCATAATAGAAATTCAAACAGAAGAGTTACCAAAAGGAAAAAATGTAACACTCGATACATTGGCTAATGGACAATTGGTAAGTAAATTACGGAGAGATTATTGCAGAACTGCAAAATGGTGAAATTATAGGAGAATATAAAGAATATGAATATACCATTGATGATAAATTTAATGTAACGATAGGGAGTCAACTAAAAGGAATTCATATTAATTATGAATTAAGTACACAAGAATATACAAATCAAGATATTATAGTAACAATTTATGCTAGTTCAGATAGAGGGGAAATTACCAGTATTGAAGCACCAACAAGTTTAACTGAAAATGCAGATAAAACTTATACCATAACAAAGAATGGAAAATATGAGTTTACAGTAACAGATTCATTAGGACAAATAAAAACGAGAACAATTGATATACAAAAAATAGATAAAGTGGCTCCAAAATGTATGGAACCAACCATTAGTGATGTAACTGAAAATGGTTTTACTATTTTTGCAAATGTAGAAGATGAAGAAGCAACTAATGAGAATGCAAAAAGTGGAATAGAAAAATGTGAATATTATATTAATGGGGTAAAATATGAATCATCAGAAACAAAATATACTATTGATATACTTGAACCAAATACAGAATATAGCATCTATATAATAGCTTATGATAAGGCTGGAAATAATAGTGAACAATCTACACAAATAACACAAAGAACAAAAGATGAATATGTGGATTTTGAAACATATATAAATTCTCATATGCAAGTAGATAAAAAAATTTATATCAGTTCAGAGTATGGAAATGACATAACAGGAAATGGAACACAGGACAATCCATATTTAACATTAGATAAAATAAAAGAAGCAGGAATTATAGAAAATGGATATAGTTATGCAATAGTATTAATGAATGGAGAATATACATTGACCACTAAAATATTTGATTTAAATTGTAACAAGAATATAAATATAATAGGAAATAGAAGAAGAACAATTTTAAATGTAGGTAGTATGTTTAATAATTCAGGAAAAGGAAGTGCCAATTATAGTATTAATTTTTATAGATTAATATGGAATTTTGTTCAAAGGTCAACGCAAGGATTAAATTGTAAAACAACAACAACTTATCACAATGTGGCTTTTGTTAATAATGTAAATGATGATAACTGGGGATTCTTTACTTCATTTTACAATAATATATTAGAATTTGAAAATTGTACATCTATAGGCAAATATGGTGAAGGATTAAGAGCAAATGAAGGTGGGGCTAAAGTGACAAATTGTTATGGGAAATTTTCAGTATTTGGAGCTAATAATCTCAAAATTGATGAAAATACTAATTATATAACGAATGAGCCTAAAGTAGATAATTCAACATATCAAATAACAGATTCTGAAAATTTATGGAAAAATAAAGGGATAGGGACAAATCCTGATGGAAGTCAAGCAAATTTTGGAGTATATGGTGGAGAATATTCATGGGAAGAATAAGAATTTTTGATAAATGCTTGACAAATAAGACTTAATTGATATATAATAATAGATGTTACAAGAAGAAGTCAAGCTTCTCACCTTATCTAAGTTAAGGAAAAAGGTTAGAATTAAATAAAACCAAGTATTGTACTTAGGCTTATTTTGATTTGACTTGTAACAAAGTCAAATTTTTTATTTTATGGAGGTGTTTTCAATCAAACAAGAATTACCAATCAACAGACAAATAAAAGCAAAAGAAGTACAATTGATAGAAGATAATGGACAAAAAATAGGAGTAATCTCATTAGAAGAAGCATTAGAAAAAGCAGAAAGTAAAAATTTAGACTTAGTACTAGTTTCACCAAATGCCAATCCACCAGTTTGTAAAATCATGAATTATGGAAAATACAAATTTGAGCAAGCTAAAAAAGAAAAAGAGGCAAAGAAAAAACAAAAAGTTTTAGAAGTAAAAGAATTAAGGGTAACCCCTAATATCGAAGAACATGACTTTGGCTTTAAATCTAAAAATGCAAGAAAATTCTTAACAGAAGGAAACAAAGTAAAAATAACAGTTCGTTTTAGAGGAAGAGAAGTCAACAATGCAAAAGCAGGAGAATTAGTATTAAATAAATTTATTGAAGCTTTAGAAGATGTGTCAACTGTTGAAAAACAACCTAAATTAGAAGGTAGAAATATGTTTACTATTTTAGCTAAAAAAGCAGATAAATAACAATCTGTTGATAATAAAACTAAGAAACGAAAGGAGTTATCATTATGCCAAAATTAAAAACCAATAAAGCTGCTAAAAAAAGATATTCATTAACAGCTACAGGAAAAGTAAAAAGAACAAAATCAAACAGAAGACATTTATTAGCAAACAAAACAAGAAGACAAAAAAAATCAGGAAAAGTTCAAAATGCTTATGCTGATAAAACATGTGTAGAAACTATCAAAAAACTATTACCATATGGTAATTAAGATTAAAATAAGTAAAATTTAGTCACAAAAAGAAAATATCTTTTCCTTAAGTAGAAAAGCAAATGGAAAGATAGATTCTTGTAATAAAATAAGGAGAGTGAGAAACAATGGCAAGAGTAAAAACAGCTAGAACAACAAGAGCAAGACATAAAAAAATATTAAAACAAGCAAAAGGTTACTATGGAGCAAAAGGTTATAGATTTAGAAATGCCAATCAAGCAGTTATGAAATCTTTATCTTATGCTTATGTAGGAAGAAAAGATAAAAAAAGTAATTTTAGAAAATTATGGATAGCAAGAATCAATGCAGCAGCAAGAATGAATGGAACAACTTATAGTAAAATGATTGCAGGATTAAAAAAAGCAAATGTTACCATTAATAGAAAAATGTTAGCAGAAATCGCTGTAACTGACCCAAAAGCATTTACAGAAATTGCAGAAGTAGCCAAAAAAGCATAAAGCTAAAAAAGAATAACCAAAGCAGTTATTCTTTTTTTTATTATTGTTTTTTCATTTTTGGTTTAGAAATAAGAGAAGCTAAATAACCAAAGAATACAGCTGCAGCAATACCACCACTAGCAGCCTTAACACCACCAGTAAAAGCACCGACTAAGCCACTTTGACCAACAGCTTCAATAGCACCTTTAGCAAGATTGTAGCCAAATCCAGTTAATGGAACAGTTGCACCAGCACCAGCAAAATCTACTAAATATTGATAAATACCAAGACCACCAAGAACAGCACCAGCTGTTACAAAGATAACTAATATCTTGGCAGGAGTAAGTTTGGTTTTATCAATTAGAATTTGACCGATGATACAAATAATACCACCTGTTACGAAACATTTTAATAACATCATCCAGTCAAAAACATTAGCCCAATTAATATCCATAATTTGTTCCTTCCTTTCTCACATGAGTGAAGATTTTTAAATAAATTTATATTATTTTTTATACAATCCTATTATTGTTTTTTTACATTTCAATACTAATAGCGTGAGCAATTCCAGGGATTGATTCTCCTTGTTGAGAACTAGTAGAATTCATTAAAGCACCAGTTGCAATTAATAAGACTTTTTTTAGTTTCTTTTCTTTTAATTGTTGAAAGAAATAACCAGAAAATACAGTTCCACAACAAGCACAACCACTACCACCAGAATGAGTGTCCTGTGCATTTTTATCGAAAATTAAAACTCCACAATCATTATAATTAGATTTAATATTATAACCTTGCGATTTAGCAATATCGATAGCAATATCTTTTCCAATATGACCTAAATCACCACTAATAATAGCATCATAATAACTTGGGTTTCTACCAGTGTCTAAGAAATGGGCAATTAAAGTATCAGCAAAAGCAGGTGCCATAGCAGCTCCCATATTATTGGCATCTTTAATTCCCATATCTACAATTTTACCAGGTGTAATATGGGTAATAAAAGGACCTTGTCCGCTTTTAGTTAAAATAGCAGCACCAGAACCAGTAACGGTCCATTGGCTAGTTGGTGGTCTTTGATTTCCTAATTCTAAAGGAAATCGAAATTGTTTTTCAGCACTACAAAAATGGCTAGATGTGGCACATAATACGTTATTAGCAAAACTTTCTACAGCTATCGCACCTAAGCTCATAGATTCTACAAAAGTAGAACAAGCACCAAATACACCAAAAAACGGAATACTTAATTCTCTTAAGCCAAAGCTAGAAGAAATACATTGATTTAATAGGTCACCTGCAAACATACAATCAATTTCACTAGCAGGTACACCAGATTTAGAAATAACTGTATTTACAGTTTCTTTAATAATTTTACTTTCTGCTTTTTCCCATGTTTTTTCACCCCAAAATTCGTCATCTAAAGTTTGGTCAAAATATTTTGCTAAAGGACCTTGTGCTTCTTTTGGACCAACAATAGCAGCACAGTCCAAAATAGTAGGTGGGGTATTAAATTTTATAGTTTGTTTTCCTAACTTTTCCAAAATATCATCTCCTTACATTTGTGCCAAAAAGTTCGGTTTCTTTTGGCAACTTTGGAATTTTTTTTGAATATATTTATACGAGTGTAATGCTTTGTGTGTTGAATATTAAAAATATAATGCCAACTAAAATAGAAGCAGATATACCAAATACTAAAACAGGTCCTGCAACAGTGAACATTTTTCCACCAACTCCCATGACATATCCTTCTGATTTGTATTCCATAGCAGGTGATACAATGGAATTGGCAAATCCTGTGATTGGAATTAAAGAACCTGCACCTGCGAATTTTCCTATTTTGTTAAATAAATTAAGCCCTGTTAAAAAGGCAGAGATTCCAATTAATAAAATGGAAACAATTGTGCCTGAGTTTTGGGTATCAAATCCTCTTTCTTTACATATATTAAGTATAACTTGTCCAATGGTACAAATTAATCCTCCAACCCAAAATGCGTTGAAACAGTTTTTTAAAAGTGGTGAGTTAGGGGATTTCTTGTCTACGTAGTCTTGATAGGTTTGCTTGGTTTCTATTGGATTCATTTTTACGTTCCTCCTTAATTCTTTTTTCTATCTAAATCAAGTGTAAAACTGATGTCTAAATCAACAAAATATTCTAAGATTTTGTCTCCATCAATGC
Organism: Clostridia bacterium; assembly: GCA_022795075.1. GTDB lineage: Bacteria > Bacillota > Clostridia > TANB77 > CAG-508 > CAG-269. Next base: position 15,579 of record JAAWGB010000021.1, read on the forward strand.
TTGCTCTTTGATCTAAAATTTTTACTTCTGATAAGTAATCAATTGTTTTGGAAGCTTCAGCAATTGCTTTTACAATGGCATCCTTCCATGAAACTGTAGAGTTTCCTGTTATTGTTAAGTGTTTTTTTATGTCCATAATTGACCTCCCAAAATTTCTTTTATAACTATCTTTTCCGAATTTTAGAAAAAATATGCAAAATAAGTAGAAATTTTTCATGAGAAATTATATAATTTGTTTAATAATAGGAAAGTTACCTTAAATTACGACTGTCAACCAAAAAAAGATTATTCTAAAAAGGAAGACAGTTTGTTCAAGATAATTTTCGTACAAATTCTAAATCTATTTTATGGCACCCTTTCAAAACAAGTTTGAACATTTTCCATAAATGAATGAAGAATTTGTACCTCAATTACTTTCAATTCACTGTCTTCTTTTTTAGAATAATCTTTTTTTGGTTGACAGTCGTAATTTAAGAGGTAACTTAAGAAAGAGGAAAAAATGATTGATAAAGTAAGACAAATAGCATTAAAAGTATTATATGAAATAAATGAAAAACAAGCATATTCAAATATTGCTTTAGATTCAGCAATTAAACAAATGAGAAAAGAATCAAATGAATTTTACGATAAAGATATTAGCTTTATTTCTGAAATTGTTTATGGTACTACTTCATGGAGATTAACAATTGATGAAATTATAAAAAAACATTCTAACATAAGGTTAAAAAAAATATCACCATGGATTTTAAACATTTTAAGAATGAGTATTTATCAAATCTTATTTTTAGATAAAGTTCCCAAATCAGCAGCGGTAAATGAGGGGGTTAATTTAGCCAAAAGATATGGACATCAAGCAAGTAGTAATTTTGTAAATGCCATTTTGCGAAAGGTAGATAAACAAGATTATGAAACATTTTTTGCCAACGAAGATGATGTAGAAAGAATTAGCCTAACTACATCTATGCCTAAATGGTTAGTAGAAGCTTTATTAAAACAAAATGAACGAAAAGTGGTAGAAAAAATTTGTCAAGATTCCAATAAAAAGCCAAATGTTCATATTCGAGTAAATTCCTTAAAAATAGATAAAGAAACTTTAAAAAGAGATTTACAAGAACAAGGTATACAAGCGCAAGAAGGAGAGGTAGAAGATTTTTTAATATTAGATAAGGCAAAAAATTTAGAAAGTAAAAAAGAATTTAGAGAAGGAAAATTTACCGTTCAAGACGAGGTAGCAGGTTTTATTCCACTTTTCTTAAATCCTAAACCCAACCAAAGAGTTTTAGATGCGTGTAGTAGTCCAGGTGGAAAAACTACCTATATGGCAGAGCTAATGCAGAATCAAGGTGAAATTTTGGCATGGGATTTACATGAACACAGAATAAAATTAGTAGAACAAGTGGCAAGTAGATTGGGAATTACCATTATTCAAACAGAAGTAAAAGATGCTACTAAGTGGGAAGAAAAGTATATGGAAACTTTCGATAAAATTTTATTAGATGTGCCATGTTTAGGAATCGGTGTATTAAAGAGAAAGCCTGATATTAAATGGAAAAGAAAACAAGAAGATATAGAAGAAATGACCAAAATACAGTTAGAAATCTTGCAAACTTGTTCAACTTATCTAAAAAAAGGAGGAGAATTAGTTTATTCAACTTGTAGCATTTTAAAAGAGGAAAATCAAGATGTGATTGAAAAATTTTTAACAAAAAATCCAAATTTTAGAATCGAAAAAATCGAAAAAGAAGGAAAAGGTTTTTTGACGAAATTTGTCGAAAACAGGAAGTTTATACAAGTCTATCCCAATGAAAAATCAGATGGCTTTTTCATGTGTAAAATCTGTAAAGCCTAAATAGAACAAGAGTATTACAATAATATTACGTTTTGGTTACAAGTATATTAAATCTATTGACTTTTTACTAAATAAAGGTAAAATGTAAATATCTTAGAAAAAATGTGTGAAATATTCAAGTATGGATTTTTTGAATTTGTAAAAAATAAAAATATATCAATTAAAAAAAGGAGAAAACGATGGCTAATACAACTTGCCTAGGGCTATATATTGAAGAACATTTAATTAAATATGCAAAAGTTTCAAAAGACCATGACAAATTAAAAGTAGAAGCCTTCGGAATTATGTTTTATGACAAAATAGGGGAGGCAATCGAACAAGTCATTCAAGAAACATACAGTCAAAAAACACCTATTAGTATTAATTTATCACAAGAAATGTATAATTATTTTGATATGTTTGCTTTATTGACCAAAAACGATTTACAAAAAGCAATTAAAACAGAATTTGATTCATTTTGTTCAGAAAAAGGATACAATCCAAATGTCTTTGAAAGTAGATATGCGATAGTAGGTAATCAAGATGAAAAAGAAAAAATTAAAGTCATTCATATAGCAGCCAATAAAATAGAATTAAACAAACAAATTCAACAAGTAGATAGTTATAAATTATCAAATATATCTCCTATTTCTATGGCAATTCCTAATTTAATTGATATTGATAAACACGAAAATTCAATTGTTGTTAATATAGAAGATACAACAACCGTTACAACTATATTAGATGAAAAAATTTATAATATCGATAAAATAGAAGAAGGAAGTAAAGATTTTTTAACCAAAATAAATGTAAAAGAAAATTCTTATTTAAAATCTTATGAAATTTGTAAAAATACAACCATATATACATCAGAAGGAAGAGAGCTACAAGAAGAACAATCAGCCTATTTAGAAGATATTATGCCAACACTTTATACAATCGTTGGAAAAGTAAAAAATATATTGAAAAATAATATGGACAAAATTAAAAAAGTATACATTACTGGAACAGCAGCATTAATCAATAATATAGATTTATATTTTGAAGAATATTTAGAAGATGTAGAGTGCGAAATATTAAAACCTCATTTTATTCAACCAACAGTTGGAGATATTAGTATAAAAGATTATATAGAAGTGAATTCTGCCATATCATTAGGCATTATGGGAGTTGGCGAAGGAATTGGAGGAATGAACTTCAAAAACCAAACCTTAGCTGATAAAATTCCAGACTGGTTAAAAGTAGAAATAGGAGGGAACAGCCCACTTAAAGATAATAAGAATTTAGGTGGTATGTTTACTTGGGATTTAGGACAACCATTTGATCGAACAGAAACAGGGCTATTAAGATTAGTAATCGGTTTGATTCTATTAGTTGTAATCTATTCTGTATTATCTGGATTGCTAGACCATCAAATGAAACGAAAAAAGGCAGAAGCTGAGCAATCTATTTCTGATACAAACAACCAAATTACATTAGCTAGAACCGATAATGAAAAAATTAATAGTAAAATTAATGAATATACAAACATGATTAAAAATTTAGAAGAGGCAAATAATAAAATAGCAGAAAGAAACAAAACAAGAAATGCCATACCAAATTTATTAAATCAAATCATGTCAATTGTACCAGAAAATGTTCAATTAACATCAATTGATAATACAAGTGGTACACATGTTGTTATTACAGCACAATCTAATAAATATGAACAATTAGGATATCTAGTTGCAAAAATGAAAACAGACGTTATCTTAACAAATGTTATATCAACAGCAGGGCAAAAAGATAATAATGTAGTTAGCATAAGAATAGAAGGAGATTTGCCATGAAAAAATTATTAATGTTGATTCTAATTGGATTATTATTGGCACTTTCTGCTTTTATTGTAATGAGTGGATTTGAAATAGGAAAAGTAGAAGTGCTTAGTTATAAGGGACTACAAGATAAAAATACGCAGCTAGACCAAACCATCCAACAAGCTAGTAAATTAGCAGAAAAAGACTTTAGAGAAATAGTTAATACAGTAGATGAAAGTAGTAAAAAATTAGAACAAATAAAAAAACAATATCAAGATATGATAGCCATCAGTGATGAAGGAGATGTGCAAGTAGCAGCTCAAATAGAAAGATATGAAGTAGAAACCTTATGGGTAAAATTAGGCAATTATGCAACTAGTGAAGGAGCTGTAGTTAGAATTGATATTGTACAGGGGAATATAAGCAATACTTATAATTTAAGATTTACGGTAAATGGAAGCTATATTTCGATTACAGATTTTATATCTGATATAGAAAATGATTCTACTTTAGGATTTAAAATAGAAGAATTTAAGATGATACCAGCAGAAAATAATGACTTACAAGCAACCTTTGTTTGTAAAGAAATTGGTATTAAAGAAATATCAGCAACCAGTAATCCAAATATTGGAACGACACCAGTACAAAATAATACAACAACCAATACAACTAATTCTACAAACACTACAAACACTACAAATACTACTAACACAACGAATACTAATAGAAACAATACAGGAATTGTTGTACCATAAAATAAAGGAGTGGAAAATGGCTAAAACAATTGTAAAAGAATTAATGATTTCATTGTTATTATGTTTGGCAATCATTTTGTTATTAGGAATTTTATTATATGAATATGTTCCTATGACAAAAACAATACCAAATCCAGTTTCTTATACAACACCAAGTAATGTTAAACAAGAATTAGCACAATCACAAGAAATTGATGAGAACCAAATTATTATGACATATGAAGTTGATTTAACAGATTTAAATAATTATAAGAAAATACAAAACTATAAACCAGGAAAAGCAAATCCATTTTCTTCTTATGAAACAACTCAAACAAATGGAAATAATGGAACAACTGGTAATGAGGAAAATTCTAGTTCCGCAAATGGAACCACGACACAAAATACTGGAAATACCAATAGTTCGGCAACACAAAATAATCCTACTACACAAGAAAATGGGGATACTTCTGGAGGTCAGTTCTTCCAAGATAAAGGTACAAAATAATTTGTTATTAACGTTATATGAATCAAACATTCATATAAATCAAAATATATTTTATAATCAAAAGAAAAGAAAAGGAGGAAAGAAACATGATGAAGAAAGAAAGCGGTATTACATTAATCGCATTAGTTATTACAATCATTGTTTTATTAATTTTAGCAGGAATTTCAATTGCTATGTTAACAGGAGAAAATGGAATTTTGTCAAAAGCAACAAAAGCAGGTGCAGAAAGTACAATAGCAGAACAAAAAGAACAAGTTGCTTTAGCAATTAATGCTTTAACAGCAGAATATTATGACAAAAAATACGTAAGTGAAGCATCAACAACAACAGATTCATTAGAAAAATATGTTGTTGCAGGATTGCAAGAAACAGATGGAGAAAATAATGTGTCAAAATACGCAGAAGTTACTCCAGCAGCAGATGGAGAATCAGCAACAATTGAAACATTAGCTGAAAATAATGAAGGAAAAAAAGCAAAGGCAGAATATAAAAAAGGCGTAAAATTTGAATGGAAATATGAAACAACAACTACAGACTAATTAAATAAAGTATAAAGCCATACGCACACAAAGTGTGTATGGCTAAATTTAAAAAACAAAAAGGAAGAAAAAAATGAACCTGATTTTTTATGTATTAATATTTATAATAGGAACACTATTTGGAAGTTTTTATACTTTAGCAGTTTATCGCATTCCAAAAAGACAAGACATTGTACATACCCATTCATATTGTCCTAATTGTAATCACAAATTAGGTTTTTTAGACTTAATACCAATTTTAAGTTATTTATTTTTACAAGGAAAATGTAAATATTGTAAAGAAAAAATACGCCCAAGATATTTAATATTAGAAGTATTATCAGGTATATTATTTGTAACAATAGCCTATTTTACAAATTTCAAAATTGATACTTTAAATCTTACCAATACAATAGAATTTTGTTTGATTGTACTATATTTAACTTTTATTGTATTAATAGTAGGTATTGATAAAGAAAATAAGCAAATCGATAAATACGTGTCTGTATATGGAGTGGCAATAGCAATCCTATATATGATATATCTATGGATAGTAGGACAACCTAGTGTATATAGATATGGCATATATTTGTTTTTTTACATAATTGTTTTATTAATAGATACAATAATCTTAAGAAAATATGCCAAAAACAGTTATGTAACAGGAACTTTGTTAATGATTCTAACAATGATGATTTTTACTGGTACAGGTGTAACAGCAATTTCAATTATACTTACACTTTTGGGAATTTCTTTTTATCTATTATTGGGTAAAATAAAACAAAGAAAAGAAAAATTAAAAAACTCCAACTTAAACAATTTAAGTATAGGATTTTTCTTAGGAGTCAGTAATATAGTAATGATAATAGTAACCCTTTGGATGATAAATTATATAGGAAATTGAAAGGAAAAAATATGAAAATTAGAAGTGAAAAAGGCTATACAGGAATTGACATAGCAATATCAGTAGTGGTTTTGTTCCTTTTTGTATCATTAATTGCTACTATGTCTTATCAAGTAAATAGTTCTGTAAATGGGGTAAAACTAAAATCAGAAGCAACCCAAATAGCAGTTGAAGAAATAGAAAAATTAAAAAATGAATTAACTTTTGAAGAAATAAAAAACATGCGAAATCATGAATATTATAATCAAGAAGTAAAAACAGGTTTTTTTGAAACAGTATATATTCAAGATTATGCTGATATCAATGTTGAAAAAACGCCAGAGTTAGTAAAAAAAGTGACGGTTAAAGTGCAATATAAATTAAAAAAAGATATTCATACAATCGAACTTTCAACTATTTTATCAAAGGAGAGTTAAGATGAAAAGGCAAAATGGTGTTACCCTTATTTCGTTAACGATATATGTGATTGTTATGACAATAGTAGTAGCAGTAATTTCTATGATTAGCTCGTATTTTTATACGAATACATCTTCTTTATTAGGCAATATGAATACACTCACGCAATATACAAAATTTAATAGCTTTTTTGCAGAAGAGATAAACAAAGAAAATATTAAAGTGCTAGAGTGTAAAAGTAATTATATAGTTTTTGATAATGGTGTGCAATATACGTATATAGAACAAAATAACGGGATTTATAAAGATAAAGTAAAAATAACCAGTAATGTAGAACATTGTGAATTTGCTTATCAAATACAAAATGGCAAAGATGTGGTAACTGTGAAACTTACTATGGATGGGTCAACCCCCAAAAATATTGATTTTACACTAAACAATTAATCAATTTGAAACTACCGCTGTCAATCTAAATAATTTAAAAAATAGAAAGACAGCTCGCTTAAGTAATTTCTACTTCAATTACTTTCGATTCGCTGTCTTTCTATTTTTTAAATTATTTAGATTGACAACTAGAGTTTAATAAATGATTAGTAAATTTATGTAATTAAAGAAAAAGTGACAAAATACAACAATTTTATAGTATAATAAAAATGAGAAAACATACAAAAGAAAGGAAGGGTATAACATGGATGCAAAAAAAAGACAACCAATAGGAGTAGAACTAGTAAAAAGAGGAATCGTAAAAGAAAAAGATATTGAAAATGCCCTACAATATCAAAGAGAACATCCTGACAAAAAAATGGGAGATATATTATATCAATTAGATGTATGTGAACCCAATACCTTAATCGAAGCAATTGGTGATATCATAGGAGAAAAGGGAATTTTATTAACAGGAGATCGAATAAAAGTAAAATTAACCAATTATTATTCATTAGATGTTGCACAAAAAAACAAAGCAATTCCTTTTGAAGTGATTTCTGGAAAGATTAAAGTATGTTTTGCCAATACTGTCAATACTAAAAATATGAATACCATTAAATTACTATTATTAAACAAAGGTCTAGTAATGGATCCTTACATTACTTTTGAAGATGATATTGATAAAATTTTAAGATCTTTAGAAGGAGAAGTTACAACAGATTTTGATATGTCATCACAAAATAATGACACAGCAATCGGATTAGTAGATAGTATTATTAAAACAGGAATGAAAAGAAGAGCAAGTGATATTCATATTGAGCCAATGGCAGAAGAAATAAGAGTTAGGTATAGAATTGATGGAGAATTATTTACAGCAGCTAAAATAAAAAAAGAAAAACAACAGCAAATGATAGGAAGATTAAAAGCCATTTCTAATATGCACCAAGAAAAACAAGAAGCACAAGATGGTAGAATTTTAATTTACCCAGACTATAATATTCGTGTATCTTCTCAGCCAAATGTATATGGAGAAAAATTTGTATTAAGATTATTAAAGAAAAATACGAATATTAAAAATATATTTGAGTTAGGATTTCCAGGAACAGAAGAAAGATTGAAAAAAAGTATTCATAAGAAAAATAGTATTACCATTATAGCAGCACCAACAGGAGAAGGTAAGACTACTACTTTATATAGTATTATGGATTATTTAAATCGACCAGAAATTAATATTACAACCATTGAAGATCCAGTTGAAATTAGAATTGCAGGATTAAATCAAATCGAAGTAGATCAAAAATCATCTTTTTCAAGTTCATTAAGAACTGTATTAAGACAAGATCCAGATATTATACTAGTAGGAGAGATAAGAGATACGCAAACAGGAGAAATAGCTGTTCAAGCAGGACAAACTGGTCATTATGTATTATCTACGATTCATACAATCGATAGTTTAGAAGTCATTACAAGATTAAGAAAAATGGGAATTTCCGATTATGATATTTCTAGCACATTGGCTACTTGTATTTCACAAAGACTGGTTAGAAAGCTATGTCCAAAATGTAAACAAGAAAGAAAGTTTAATAGTGAAGAAAAGAAAATTATAACTTCAATAGGAGAAAAATACAATGTTAAATTTGATGTGAATGGAAAAACTTATGATGCACCAGGTTGTAAATATTGTAATCATACAGGCTATTTTGACAGAATTGGAATTTTTGAGGTCTTAGATGTAACAGATGAAATCAAGCAAGCTATTATGAGTGGAAAGTCCAGTTTAGAAATCAGACAAATAGCTTTCGAACAATCTTATGAACCATTAATAATTGACGGAATTAGAAAAATTATCAATGGTTATACAACAGTAGAAGAATTAAACAAAAAATTATTAATTTTTTAAGACCAACAAAGGAGGAAATTATGAATCTAGATCAAATATTAGATGAAGCCATGAGATTAGATGCTTCAGATGTACACTTAATATGTGATAATAAACCCATGCTTAGAATTGCAAGAAAGTTAGTTCCTGTACCAAATAGTAAAATTCTAACACCAGAAGATATGTCTGAATTTTACGATTACTTGGTACAAGGAAATATCGATAAAGATGAAGTATTTAATGATACTAGAAAGTTAGATATGTCCTATGAATATAAAGATATCCGTTTAAGAGTAAATATTTCTTTATCAGATGATATTCCATTATGTACCTTAAGATTAATAAAAAATGAATTGCCAAGTTATGAGTCATTGGGAGTACCAGATATTGTAAGAAGAATGTCTTATCAACCACAAGGATTAATTTTAGTTACTGGAAAAACAAACTCTGGTAAAAGTACAACATTAAATGCTTTAATTAATTATATTAATGAAAACCAAAATAAAAAAATCTTAACCTTAGAAAATCCTGTAGAATATAAACATCGTTCGAAAAAATCATTAATTGTACAAAAAGAAATAGGAAAAGGAAAAGATAGTTTAACTTTTAGTGATGGTGTTAAAAACTCATTAAGAGAAGATTGCGATATTCTAGTCATTGGTGAGATTCGTGATAAAATCACCATGGAAGCAGCAATCGAAATGGCTGAATCAGGTCATTTAGTAATTGGAACTTTGCATACTAAATCTTGCGCTGAAACCATCGATAGAATGATTAACTTCTATGAAGTGAGAGATCAAGCTAGTGTAAAATACTTATTATCAGCTTTATTAAAATTAGTTGTTTCACAAAGATTGCTACCTGGTGTAGATGGAAAATTAGTGTTGGTGCCAGAAGTAATGGTAGTTGACAACATTGTAGCAGGTATTATTCGTAAAGAAAAACTAAGTGTATCAGAAATTGAAGATGCGATACAAAGTAATTTAGAAAAAGGAAGTATAGGATTGATTAATTCTTTGGCAGAACTTTTTGTAAAAAATAAAATTACCTTAGAACAAGCAAAAGCCCAAATTGAAGAAAAGAATTTAGAAATTCTGAACCGAACAATTATGCAATTAAAAATAAAACGTGATAAATAACGAATAGGAGGTACTAAAAAATGCCTATATATATGTATAAGGCTGTAACAAAAACAGGTGTAGTAGTAAGAAACAAAGTTGAATCAAGCAGTAGACAAAATTTAATAAAATCCCTAAAAAGTAGTAATTTACTACCAATATCAATTGAACAAGTTTCTTACCGTTCTAAAAATGCACCTAAAAAGCAGAAAAAAAATGTTACAGATATACAAGAAATAATGAAAAATGTTAATACAACACAACTCGGAAACAATAAAACAACTTTAAGTACAAAAGAGAAAGTTAATTTATATTTTGCTAAAACCGAAAAAATTACACAAAGAGATATTGTGGTATTTACCCAAAACTTCTATTTGTTAAAAAAAGCAAACTTCAATAATATTCACGCATTAGATACGATTATAAAAAGTACAGAAAACTTATCTTTTAGAGGTATCTTAGAGGATATTTTAGCAGGTGTAGAAGCTGGTGAAAATATGTATACTACGATGGAATATTACGAAAATGTATTTCCCTATATCTATATAAATATGATAAAAGTAGGAGAATTATCAGGTTCATTGACAAATTCATTAGAACAAGCTGTAAAATATTTAGACGAAACAGAAGCCTTACGTAAAAAAATAAAAGCTATCTTAGTTCCCAATATCATACAATTTGTGTTATTGTTAGTTATGTTGGTAGTAGGAACATTAGTTGCTATTCCAGCTATTCAAGGAATTTTTGATGAATTGGGAACCCAAGAAGAGTTACCAGCAATTACCCTTTGGTTTGCAGACTTTTTAGATAATGTTATGCTGTATTGGTATATACCGACCATGATTATTATTGCAATAGTCGCAGGAATCTTGTTTTATATCCATACACCAAAAGGAAAATACAACTTCCATTATTTTAAATATAAAATGCCAATCTTTGGAGAATTAATCTTTGCCTTAGATTTCTCAAGATTTTTAAAAGCTATGTTACTAAATTTGAAAAATGGAATGAGAATACAAGACTCTATTGAAGTTAGTAAAAATGTTATAAAAAACTATGTTATGTTGTCAATTATAGAAACATCTATTAACAATATATTAACAGGTTCATCCTGGATTGAGCCAATCGAAAAAGCAGCTTTAGCAAAACCGATGGTTACAGAAATGTTAAAAATAGGTATGCAAACAGATTTAACAGAAATGATGGAAAAATTGGTAGAATATATGGAAATTGACATTGACAATATTTTAACAAAAATAATGAAAGTATTACCACAAGTAGTATATGCAATTGTTGGAGCAGTATTAATATTCTTCGTATTAGTTGTACTAGTACCATGTGTACAAGTATATATGGGAAGATTCCTATTCTCAGCATATGGCGTATAATGTGCAAGGGGATATTCCCTTTGTACATTTTTTTGTTGTATAGGAAAAATCGAAGATTTTACTGAAGAAAGGAAGGAAAAAGGTGAAAGTTGGAATTGATATAGGTGGAAGTCACATTGCCATTGGCATAATCAATGAAAATGGAAAAATTTTAGAAAAGAGTGAAAAAAGAATTACAAGTGTAGAAAAACAAGACATTAAAAAATTTATTCAAAAATATATATTAGAACAGGTAAACCGATTAAATTCTCAATATAAGATAGAAGAAATTGGAATCGGTATGCCAGGTTATGCAGAAGAGGGAGTGATTATAAGCAGTGGGAATTTAGGTATAAAAGATTATAATATAACCCAAGCATTACAAGATTTAAAATTACCAATTAAGATAAGAAATGATGCTAAATGTGCAGCTTTGGCAGAACATGCTTATGGATGTTTAAAAGGATATGAAAGAAGTATATTTTTAACACTTGGAACTGGTATTGGTGGAGCTGTTTTTATAGACAATCAATTGCAAAAGGTTGGTAAAAAAGCTGGTTATGAGATTGGTCATATGATTATCCAAAAAGATGGGATTTTGTGTCATTGTGGACAAAAGGGATGTTTTGAAAGATATGCTTCTATGAAAGTTTTTAAAAATAATTTGAGAAAGGCCATGAACTTAGATGAAATGACTAGAGGAGAAGAATTATTAGAAATTGTTCGAAGAAATCATCCAAACCATGAAAATTATGAAGTGATAGAAAAAATAGTCAAAGAGTATATTGAAGATTTAAGTATTGGTATACAAAGTTTGATTCGTATTTTTGAGCCAGAAGTAATTGGTATTGGAGGAAGTTTTGTTTATTTTGAAGATGTGTTTTTGGAAAGGTTAAAACAAAGATTACAAGAATTTAATCAAAATGATAGAGATAGGAAAAATATAAAGCTTGAGGTGGCTATTTTAGGAAATGACTCAGGAATGATTGGATCCGTTTTAGCTGATTAAATAAAATTTAGTAAAAGTACGAAAAAGAAAATAACCATAAAATTATTGAAATAGACTTTAATTGAAATGGATATTTTCTTTTTTAAACTGTATTTTATATTACAGTATAGAGGAATTAACAGGAAAAAAAAGACAAATATAAAAAAAATTAAAAAAAGTGTTGACAAACAAAAAAAACTAGCGTATAATAAAAATCGTCCCGCAAAAAAGGGACAAAAAAAGTACATTGAAAAGTAAACAATAAAATCCTT
>JAAWGB010000087.1 GCA_022795075.1 Clostridia bacterium
ATATGACACAATCTAACAATAATAATGATTTTATTGACAAAATGGAAAATTATTTAAATCTTTTTAAATAATTTTCCATTTTGTCAATAAAATCATTATTATTGTTAGATTGTGTCATATGGCTAATAACCTGTTCTGTAACATCTGCAACTGGCATACTATTCATAGCTTTTCTTAAAGCAAAAACAGTATCTTTTTCTTTTGGTGTTAATAATAAATCTTCTCTTCTTGTACCAGATTTATTGATATCAATAGCTGGAAAAATTCGTTTTTCGGACAATTTTCGATCTAAATGAACTTCCATATTACCTGTTCCTTTAAATTCTTCAAAAATAACATCATCCATTCTACTACCTGTATCAATCAAAGCTGTTGCTAAAATTGTTAAACTTCCACCAAATTCAATATTTCTAGCAGCTCCAAAAAATTTTTTAGGTTTATGTAAAGAAGCTGGGTCAATACCACCAGATAAAGTTCTTCCAGAAGATGGAATTACTAAATTATAGGCTCTAGTAAGTCTTGTAATACTATCTAATAAAATAACAACGTCTTTTCCCTGTTCTACCAATCTTTTAGCACGTTCTAAAACCATTTCTGCTACTTTTACATGATGTTCTGGCAATTCGTCAAATGTTGAATGAATAACTTGCCCTTTTATAGAGCGTTTCATATCTGTTACTTCTTCTGGTCTTTCGTCAATTAATAATACAATTAATTCAACTTCTGGATTGTTAGTAGTAATGCTGTTGGCAACTTTTTTCATTAAGGTTGTTTTACCAACTTTCGGTGGTGCTACAATCATTCCTCTTTGCCCTTTTCCAATAGGAGACATTAAATCGATAATTCTTGTAGAATAATCATTTGATACAGTTTCTAATTTTAATCTTTCATTTGGGTAAACTGGTATCAATTCATCGAATCTTTTTCTTCTCATTGCTTTTTCGGGGTGTTCTCCATTTACTTCGCCTACGAAAATTAAAGATGGGAATTTTTCTCCTTCTCTAAATCTTGATATACCTTTTATAATATCACCTGTGTCTAAGTGAAATCTTCTTATTTGAATCATTGATATATATACATCTTTATCACTAGATAAGAAATTTTCCCCTCTTAAAAATCCATAACCGTCTGGTAAGATATCTAATATTCCTTCTACTATTTCATCACCATCACTAGTTAATTTGTAATCAACAATTGGTTCTCCATTTGCATCATATTGTCTTTCTGGTTTTTCTATTTCTTCTTGTGGGTATTCTTCTACTATTTGTGGCTTAGTTTGAACGATAATTTGTTTTAAAACAGTTATCAGTTCATCTTTTTTTAATTTAGAAATGTTTTTTAAATTGTGTTCTCTTGCTAATTCTTTTAGTTCTAATAGTGTCATTGATTCTATGTCTAACATATAAAATGTCCTCCTTATTTTTATTTTTTACTATTTATTTTATAGGGAATTTTTAAAACGAAAATAACAATATAGTTATTATAACATAGTTTTTTAAAAAAAGATATATTTTTTCCAAAAAAAGGAATATAATTTTCAAATTACATTCCTCTATCTACATATACTCTTTCATTTGGATAATACATATCAAGCTTTTCTCTTGCTGTTTGTTCGATATAATCTAATGATGTTACATCATCTTTTTTCTTGGCAAGTTCTTCTTTATATTCTTTTTGTTCTTCAATTTGACTAGATAGTTCATCACTATTAGCTGTGTATTGATTTAATGTTTTTTGTTGATCTACTAAAACGAAAATTACATATAGGGCAATTCCTAATATTAGTAAATTTTGATAGAATTTTTTGTTTTTCTTCATCTGTAATCTCTCCATTTTTCTGTAATACATCCTTCTTTGGATATCCATTTATATATTCTACATATTCCTAAAATATCCTTCTTTTATTTTCAATTTTTTACAATATTTTTCTGTTTTTTGACTACTTTTAAATTTTTAAATATTTTTGTGCCGAAATTTGTAAAATTTTTTCTAATATTAATAAATAAAAAGTTAATAGGTTTGAAAAATAACTTATGTACTAATTGATAAACTACTTTAATTGGAAGGAATATTACAGCAAAAACTTTTTTTAATCCTTCTATAATTTTTACATTTATTTTTATAACATAAGAACTTAATGTAATCATATAGGCAAAAGCACCTAATAAAATGCCTAAAAACATGAATAAGCGTAATTCTCCATTGTTAAAAACAAATATAGAGTATAATACAATTGCTCCTGTTAAAATCCAAAATAGAATGTCTTCTAAATATGTAACGATATCATTTGTTTGAATAACTTTTCTAGCAATTCTAAAAAAGTCAAATAATAGGCCAATTAATATGCCATTTACAATAAAAACTAAAAATAAATATGCTTGATTTGACACCATTATTAGACTCCCCCTCTTTCCTTCTATTTGAATATTTTACTCATGAAATTGCCTTTTACCTTTTCACTTTCTTTGTCAGTATAAGCTAAAGATGCAATATCCCCCTCTACAATTACTTCTGATGTATCAATACTTAGTTTATTGATTCTAATATTTTCTCCTTTTACTGTTAACATTCCCAATTCAGTTTCCAAAATAACAACTTGATCATCAAAACTAAGTACATCTAAAACACCTGAAATACTTAATTTTCCTCTATTTTCTAAAATAAGATTTTGTATGACTGCTGTATTTATTGTTTTTCTTTCATCTATTGTCATCTTTTGCCCTCCTCTATTTATTTTTCTTACTAAAATAATATATTCAGCGGTTGTCTTATTTAGAACAAAAGTATTAATTTTCTAAACTTTTTAACATTAAATACTGTCAACTTAAAAGCAATAGTATCTTTTAAATTACTGTTACAGTCATTAGGTATCCTTAAAAATTGCAAAAGAGAGAAAAAATAGTTACATGTATACTGTTAGATGTAAATAAAAAGTTTACATCTAATTTTTTTGGTTGTAAAATTATTTATAAAGAATTTAAGTTAGAACATTTAGT
>JAAWGB010000088.1 GCA_022795075.1 Clostridia bacterium
CATTTAGGGTTATACCTGTTCCCATTCCGAACACAGAAGTCAAGCCTAAATGTGCCGAAAATACTTGTGGGTTACCCTGCTGGAAAGATAGGTTGTTGCTAGATTTTTTTTTGTATTTTAATTTATTATCTTTTTATTAGATTGTAACTCAATTTTATAAAAAGAAATTGTACAAAAAGAAATTGTACAAAAAGAAATTTTTATTAATAAAAAGCTTGAAATTATCAGTAAAACGTGATATAATTGTCAACGTATTAATCACACAGAAGTGAGTTTTAAAGGAAGTGCCTAAGCTTTTAGGTCCTAAGAAATGAAGAAACTCTGTGGAAGAAATAACAAAAAGGGAGGAATTAAAAATGGCAGTAGTTGCAATGAAACAATTACTTGAAGCAGGTGTTCACTTTGGACATCAAACAAGAAGATGGGATCCTAAAATGGCGGAATATATATTCCAAGCTAGAAATGGAATTCACATCATCGATTTACAAAAAACATCAAAAAAATTAGATGAAGCATATGGTTTCATCAAAGAACAAGCTGAAGAAGGAAAAACAATTCTTTTTGTAGGAACAAAAAAACAAGCACAAGAATGTATGAAAGAAGCAGCATTAAAATGTGGAATGTACTATGTTGATCAAAGATGGTTAGGAGGAATGTTAACTAACTTTGGAACTATACGTACAAGAGTACAAAGACTAAAAGATTTAGAAACTATGCAAGAAGATGGTACATTTAACATATTACCTAAAAAAGAAGTAATATTATTGAAAAAAGAAATGGAAAAATTAGAAAGAAATCTTGGTGGAATTAAAGACATGGAAGAATTACCAGGAGTTATCTTCTTAGTAGATCCAAAAAAAGAAAGAATAGCTATTTTAGAAGCAAAAAAATTAGGAATTCCAGTAGTTGGGTTAGTTGATACAAACTGTAATCCAGAAGAATTAGATTATCCAATACCAGGAAATGATGATGCTATAAGAGCTGTTAAATTAATTGCAGATGTTATGGCAAATGCTGTAATTGAAGGAAAACAAGGAGAAAGCTTTGAACCAGAAATGCAAGAAGAACAAGTAGATACAACACAAGAAACTACTAGTATGGAAGAAGTAGTAGAAACAGCAGAGGAAACAACAGAAGGATAAGAATTTAAAAATAAGAAAATTTTATATAGAAAATAATAATAAGATATAAAGATATTTTTATGATAAAGGAAGAGTAGAGCTTTTCTGCTCTACTCTTCCTTTATCGTAACACAAAAGTAGATACATAAGTAATCCGTAAAATTTTTTGCGGTTAGCTTAAAAAATAAAGGAGGAATAAAAAATGGTTACAGCAAGTTTAGTAAAAGATTTAAGAGAGAAAACAGGTGCAGGGATGATGGACTGCAAAAAAGTTCTAACAGAAACAGATGGAGACATGGAAAAAGCAATTGAATTATTACGTGAAAGAGGAATTGCAAAAGCTGCTAAAAAATCTGGAAGAGTAGCAGCAGAAGGATTAGTAGAGGCTTATATTTCAGAAGACGGAAAGATAGGAGCAATTGTAGAAGTTAATTCAGAAACTGACTTTGTTGGTAAAAATGAAGAATTTAAAACTTTTGTTATGAATGTAGCAAAACAAATTGTTGAAAAAAATCCAGCAGATGTAGAGGCATTATTAGCACAAGAATCAATCGAAGTACCTTCAAAAACAGTACAAGAAGTATTAGTTGAAAAGATTGCAACAATTGGTGAAAATATGAATATTAGAAGATTTGCAAGATTTGAATCAGAAGGGTTAGTAGAAAGATATATTCATGGAGATGGAAAAATTGCCGTTTTAGTAAATATGAAAAAAGGAAATGCTCAAGTTGCTAAAGATATTTGTATGCAAATAGCAGCTGCAAGACCAGAATATGTAAGAAAAGAAGAAGTACCAAATGAAAGAGTAACCAAAGAAATGGAAATCTTAAAAGCACAAACCATGAATGAAGGAAAGCCAGAAGCTATTGCTGAAAAGATAGTACAAGGAAGAATCGGAAAATTCTATGAAGAAATTTGTTTGGTAGATCAGGCTTTTGTAAAAGATCCAAACAAAAAAGTAAATCAATTATTAAGTGAAACAGACAGTGAAGTAGTAGAGTTTGCGAGATTCGAAAAAGGCGAAGGAATTGAAAAAGAAGAAACAAACTTTGCAGAAGAAGTTATGAATCAATTAAAATAAAAATAGGTTGTCAAAAGAATAGAAACTTTTGACAACTTTTTTCTTTCTAAAATATTACATAACAATTAGAAAAGCAAACTAATGAATAAATTTTAAAATAATTTCAAAAATATTGAAAAAATAGAACAGATTGTGATATAAATAAGAAGCTAGAGTTATATAGATAAAATTACGTAGTAAAAGAAATATATTAACTTTGAGATTTAAAAGGAAAGAAATTGATAAAAAGGTAGGTAATAAATGAATCTACAAACACAAGAG
The DNA here is from genome assembly GCA_022795075.1 of Clostridia bacterium. Taxonomy (GTDB): domain Bacteria; phylum Bacillota; class Clostridia; order TANB77; family CAG-508; genus CAG-269. The sequence continues at coordinate 2,464 of JAAWGB010000088.1, forward strand.
ATATGTTCAGAGGTTTACAGCATATTAAATTTATTAGGAGAGAGTTATATTAAAAAACTACCAGTTAGTTTGTATAATCTGATTCAGAAGGAAAAAAAGCAAGATTATAATTCACAATATGATTCGAAGATAAATTTAGAACAACACAACATAAGAAGAGAATCATTGGCTATGATTGCTTTATTTCATCTTAATTATTGGTGTGATTCTGATGAAGAAAAAAATAAGTTAAAAATGTTATTTAGAACGAATGAGGAAAAATATCAAGCAGAAATTAGAGAAAGATATAATCCAGATGATATATTTAAAAGGCGTTTAGCAAAGACAGATGAAGAAACTACTACTAATACACTTGCTATGGTTGAATATAAAGAATCAGTCATAAAAAAGATTCTTAATAAAATCCTTGGCATGATTAAGGCGAGCAAGGCGGGCTTTTTGTTCAAGAGCACAGACAAGATTAAGGCGGACAACCCAGAGCTTGCGGCGTATGAGACGTATG
>JAAWGB010000089.1 GCA_022795075.1 Clostridia bacterium
TTCTAAAAAATATATCGTTTTCGCTTATTTGTTATACAAAAAAATAATATAATAAATTTATAAAAAGAACTTGACAAAGATTAGATAGTCAGTTCACTAAAAAAAATTAGATGATTCAAAGACAACAATAACAATATTGTTGTCTTTTGTAAATTTGAACGGTGCTAGTAGTAAACTGTAACATAAATTGACAGTACCATTTTAAATTAATTTTTCATGTATTTCATCCAATATTTTGTCAGAAACTTCATTTTTAAAAGTAATTGAAATTTTAGATTCTGATACATGAAATTCTAACATTTCTAATTTATTTTTTTCAATTACTTCTAAAACTAAGTTAATATTTTGGAAGTTTCGAATTATTCCATTTCCTACAATAGAAATTCTAGAAACTTCTTTTTTTACAATACTTTTAATGGTATTTTCTTCAATAATATCTGATATAACACTTCCTGGTTTATTATTAAATGTAGATTTTGTGATAATCGGCACTTTAAACTTTTCTCCTATTTCTACACATCTATTATGAAGTACTTTAGCTCCTTCAGAAGATATAGCAAGCATTTCTTCATAAGAAAGAGCTGGCAATTTTTTAGCTTTTTCTAATCTATTTGGATCGGTTGTATAAACACCATCTACATCAGAAAAAATGTAGCAATTTTTAGCACCTAAAGCTGCTGATATGGCAACTGCTGTAGTATCAGATCCGCCTCTGCCTAGTGTTGTAATATCCATATTTTCATTCATTCCTTGAAATCCTGCTACTATTACAATTTTACCATTTTCTAATTCTTTTCTAATTCTAGATGTATCGATCCATTTAATAACAGCATTTTGATTCGTATTATTGGTATAAATACCTGCTTGCCAACCAGTCAAAGAAATTGCTGGATACCCCATTTGGTTAAGTAAGATGCTTAACTTTGCTGTTGACATTTGTTCACCTGTACTAAGTAATACATCCATTTCTCTATCTTTTGTATCTTTTGAAAGTTCTTTTGCTTCTGAAATTAATTTATCTGTTGTTTTTCCTTGGGCAGAAACAACTACAACAATGCCTAATCCTTTTTTGTATAAACCAATTATTTTTTCGGCTACCAATTTTAATTTTTCATTGTCTGCAACTGAACTACCTCCAAATTTTAATACAATTGTGTCCACCTTTTAATCACTCGCCTTTTGTAACAAAATAATATAGAGAGCTAATTTTATTTAAAATCTGCTCTCTATATTGTATGCTTCAAATTTTTTTCTGATTAAAAAATTGGTAACTTTTAAGATTATAATTTCATTTTTAAATAACTTTCCATAAATTCATCAATTTCTCCATCCATTACTGCTTGTACATTTCCAATTTCATAATTGGTTCGGTGATCTTTTACCATTGTATAGGGGCAAAAAACGTAAGATCGAATTTGACTGCCCCATGCTATTTCCATTTGAATGCCTTTTAAATCTTCAATTTTTTCTTTTTGTTCTTTTTCTTTTAAATCTAATAATTTCGATTTTAACATTTTCATGGCTGTTTCCCTATTTTGAATTTGAGAACGCTCAGATTGGCAAGCTACTACAATATTGGTTGGTATATGGGTTATTCTTATAGCAGAGGATGTTTTATTGATATGTTGTCCTCCTGCTCCTGATGCTCGGTAAGTATCAATTCTTAAATCATCTGTATTAATATCTAGTTCAATGTCATCTGTAATTTCTGGTAAAATCTCAACAGATGCAAAAGATGTATGTCTTCTTCCCCCACTGTCAAATGGCGAAATTCTAACTAAACGGTGGACTCCCATTTCTGCTTTCATGTAACCATAGGCATTTTCACCAATTATTTCAAATGTTACACTTTTAAGTCCTGCTTCTTCTCCTTCTAAATAATCTAATTCTTTTACTTCATAATTGTTTTTATTGGACCACCTTGTATACATTCGATATAACATTTCTGCCCAGTCTTGTGATTCTGTCCCTCCTGCTCCTGGATGGATCGTAACAATGGCATTATTACTATCATATTTTCCTGATAAAAAGGTACTTATTTCAAATTTTTCAATTTCTTTTTCTAGTTTGTTCGTGTTTTTTAGGATGTCTTTTGCTAATGTTTCTTCTTTCTCCATTTCTACCAATTCTGTCAATTCTTGTAAATTGGTAATTTCGTTTACTATTTTTTTGTATGGATTTGTTTTGTTTTTGATTGCTTTAATTTTGGTTAATATTTTACTAGAGTTTTTGTTGTCATTCCAAAAATTTTCTTCTAAGGTTTGTTTTTCTAGTTCTTCTAATTGTTTTTCTAGTTTGGCTATGTCAAAGAGATTCACCCAATTCTTTTATTTTTTTCTCTAGTGATTGAAGTAATTTAGTGTTTTCTTCTAATTCTAACATTTTATCACTCTCCTTGTTATTATCATATCTCATTTATTTCTAATTTTCAAGTATTATTTTACAAAAAAGGTAATCCCTTGAAACCCAAGAGCTGGGTTTCAAGGGGAAAGTTACTTAAAATATTATTTCTTTTCTCAATATTTCATGTAATTGCAAAAAATTTTCATCAGATGAACATTGTATTCTGAATACTACTTTGTTTCCTTTTTTTTCTCTTGTGTTAATATCTCCTAAATTTAAAATTTTATTGTCAAAAAAGTACAAAATACTCTCCTGTGACAAATCCTCTTTTACAATAATGGTAACAATCCGTTTTTCACTATCGAATGAATAGCTAATGACCTTCATACTTTTCTCCTTTCAATACCTATATATTATATTTATATTATATCATTATTTAACATAAAAAGCAAATAAGTTTAACAAAACTGAACAACATTATTGTAGGTTTGTCAAACATATGTCACACTTTCTTAGAAATGTCTATTATTAGAGTACCTATATAACTGTGACCGTTTTACCTTTTATATATTCCATATA
>JAAWGB010000022.1 GCA_022795075.1 Clostridia bacterium
TATAATCGCATCCTTTATTTGTTTTTTCGTTTCTAGCAAATAGTTTAACTTCTCCGCTGTCGCCAACTAAACCACCTCCCCATTGATGTTGTCTAATATGATATCGATGCCCTCTAATTCACTTTTATTGGCATAATGATTATCCATATATTCTTTAAGCTTATTTATACTATATTCTAAAGATGTCTTGTTAACATATCTAATTTCTTCTGACATATTAAACACCTCTATTCTCCAATTATTTGGTCAATTTCTGCATTCGTAATGGTCACTAAATCACTTTTTTGGATATAGTTAGATAAATCTACTTCTGTTGTTCCAATTTTTTCTGCTTTACCATTTACAACAATATATTCATCATAACTATTATTACCTGTCCCACTATTTGCCATCAAATAAATTGTATTACCATCTGTCATTTCCTCTATAGAAGTTACAATTTCTTTTTTATTCATGTTTGCGAATTGTTCAGTTACATATGTTTTTGTTGCCATATCTGTTGTTGCTGTATTAATTGCTGTATTCATATCTTCGGTTTTAGCAAATACTGTTAAATTCGGCTTATTTGTTAAATCTTCATAATCTCCTGTAAAGCTACTATCTCCTGCATTGTTTATTTTGGTTACTAATTCATCTGTTAAGTTATTGTCTGATAGTACCTTATATTCTGTTTCACTTCCTGTTTTGTGTTCCTTTTGTATAAACATTCCTTTCAATAATAGCCATAAATGGGCTAGTCCATTATTATCTAAATATTTCTTTTCTTCCATAATTTTTTTCCTCCTATAATTTTAATATTTCTTCTATTTCTAAGTTGCTTATTTTTCCTATTTGCTTTATATTTTGTTTGTTAACTTCTATTGCTTCATCTACTTTGTCCCAATTTTCATTTAATGATTTTTCTATATCAAATGGATTGGTATTTGTTACTACATCTTCATGTTTAAATAATTTTAAATTATTTGTTTGGCTCATATTGTTCCTCCTTTATTCTACAACTTCTATTGTTAACATTGATAATGGTGCAGAAACTTCGTGATTAATATTACTGGTAACATACATATAAATAATATCCCCTTCTGATACATTATCAATTATTCTCTTTGTAATATTTAAGCTAGTTTGAACATCTGCATTATTTCCAGTATTAAGCATCGTTCTTGCAAGTAAATTTGTTTCTGTTTTTGTATTTTTATAAATATATATACCATGTTGCCCAGTCTGTCCACTTGTAAATACAGTTGTTCCTTCTATTGCTATTTTTTGGACACCTGTTCCAATCTTTATACCTCCATTAGATAATGTTATCTTTGTTCCTACTGTTATTGCTTCTGTTAGATTAACTTTACTTCCACTTGATGTCGCTGTTATACTTGCACCATTTCCTTTTGCTGTTATTATATGTCTTTGTGCTATGTCCTTTAAGATTTTCCCTTGTTTTGCCGAAAGTGCATCTGTTTGACTTGTACTTTCTAAGTTATCTATTACATTTGCTACTAATCCCGAACTTTGTTTTGCTTTTATGATAAAATTACAAACTATATATGGTTGTAAATTATTATGTGGTTGGCTATTACCTGCATAATCCACATAAAAATAATCATATGTTTTCCCTCCACTTCCTTGATTTATATCATAGCTTCCGCCTTGTCTCATTCCTGCTATTACACTAAATTTATTCAAATTGTTGTCAAAATAATTGTGATTATGCTTTGGCATTTCTTCTATTGTCAATGTATGTGTTTTTTCTCCACCTGTTTTTCCTATCGTATTAAATTCTGTCTCACTAGTATTTTTCCCTACTGCTACTTTTCCTTTTAAATTTGGAAGATTAAATGTAGTACTATTATTTCCAACTCCATATTTAGTTCCTATTACATTAAATAATTCTGGATAATTTGTTCGACTTATAGCTTGACCATTACATAATAACCAATTTTCAGGAATTGTATCGCTATACCATTCTATAACTGCTCCCAATGGAAGTGTATCTCCTGTTGCTATTCCTTGACTATGTAATTCGGTTATAGCATCTTCTACATTTTCTTGTAATTTATTTAAATTTATATCATTCAACCACGGTGCTTTGTTATTTATAAAGTTTATTCTTTCTAGGTATTTTCCCACTTTTGACCTCCTTCTATTCTTTCTATTAATTCTTGTATTACTTTATTTTTCTGTTTGTCTTTTTGTTGCAATTCTTCTATTTCTTCTTGTTGTTCTTGAATTGCCTTATAAGATATTGATAACATTGAATATATATCAATTCCTTTTCCTTCTGTTCCAATTATCTCTTTTGAGCAATTATAATTTTTTCCTATAATTGCTCCTACTCTTTTTTTGCAATTTACTTCATCTTCTTTATAATTATAATAATATATATCTGTGTTTTTTATTTCCTCTAAAGCTTTACCATTATATTTTTCAATATCTTTTTTCTTTTCTGCTAATGAAAATGGCTCTACACCATTGTTACAATATATATGCCCCAAGGCTTCTAAATTACCACGTAGACTAAGCCCTTTACTCATATGACATTCTCCATAAACACTTAAATCTCCAAGATCTAATATTTTTGAACAAGATAAATCCCCACACATTATAGGACTGTTTTCAGTAAACAATATTTTTTTACAATGTATAGAACCATCATCTGTAAGTAGACAATAACCACTTTGCTTATCTCCAATTCTAAAACTATTACTTCCTGCTTGATTTCTATAAAAAAGTATATTATCTAATATAGAAATATTGGCATATTCAAAAGATGTTTCAGGAATTATAGTTAAAAGCATTTTTTGATTATTTATATCTCTAAAATACAATCCTCCACCTGTTGGTTCTCCTAAAATTAAAATCTCACCAGTCTTTATTCCTGTGCCAATTCCATTTAATATTAGATTACAAGAACTTAATTCTAGTTCTCCATAACTAGCATCACTATTTTGGGGTCCCATTGCAAAATTTCTTATACTCAAAATTGGATAAAATTTGCCATCACTTTTAGTTTTTATTCCCCAAGCCATACCATTTTCTATTTGTTTATCATAATCACCTTCTACCGAAAAACTTATAAAACGTTCATCATTTATATTTTGTACTCCCATTTCTCCAAAAATATCTTTACCATCTTTGTAGAAATGTTGGCCTTCTTTATCTAAAGACATTAATACTTTTTTATCTTTATCTAATATTGCAAAGCTAGCATTATTGTTTAATATCATTAATTGTATAAATTCTGATATTTGATTCCATGCTATCTTTACCGCTTCTGCATTTTGTTCTATCTTTGTTCCTAATTCGCTTTCATCTACTTTTTTGTTTACCTCTAAACTTATCTTTTCAGCAGTTTGTGATATATTTGTATTCATTTCTACTTTTGTGGCATATACATCTGAATATTCACTATCTATAACATATTTAGCAGAACAAACTAAATTATAATATTCTTGTACATAAATATAGGTATCACCTTCAAAAGTCTTTAATTCTAATTCTCCTAATTCATCTATTACTTCATTTTCTAGAACATACAAACTTAAGTCATCGTTTAGACCTATTCTTCTTATTACCGTTGCTTGTCCTTTTATAATTTTAAATTCGTCGCAAATATCTCCTAAATTTCTTAATGGTTCATCTAAAATTATCCTTACAATTTCTGCCTCATCTGACAGGTGAGCTCTATTTTGTTTGTCTGATATTATAGTAAAATATCCTCCTAAAGGAACCAATGTATTAGAAGGCGTTAATCCATCATGTGGTGGTAAATAAACAAAATTATCTGTATTTCCTTTTATCGTAAAATCTAATATATATCCTTTTCCATCTATTGTTTCAGTTAAATGTATTTCGTTTTTTCCTTCTACTGTTCTTGTAAAATCTGCTACATTTGAAACCTTTTGGTTAATACTATCTATATCTTGTTCGACTTTGCTTATTTTTTCGTCATATTCTCCAGTTTCTTGAACTAATTGAGTTATTCTTCCATCTAATTGATTGATTTCACTTTGTACCCTTCTTATTTTACTTTTATCAGATACAATTGTTCTAGTCGTTTCTTCTTTAGATTTAGCCTGTATTTTGCTACATATTGAAACCTTAAATTTTCCTACATATTCCATATCGCCTTGATAAATTACCTTTTTATTGTCTATTGTAACTATATCGCCAATATCTAAAGATGGGTCAATAATTGTACTTCCTTCAAAACTATAACATTCAAAATGATTTAATTGATTATATATATTTTCTACTTGTTCTTGATTGACAATGTACATATTGTCAGAATTAATCCAAACGGTATTATTTGTTTCATTTCCAAATTTAAAGTCTTGTACGCCATCCTCGTAAGCTACACGGCTAATTTTAAATCTCTCTCCCCAACTATAGTCTTGAAATAATTCAATATTAACTTCTGTTGTGTCTTGTCCGATTGTTCTTATATATAATTTCCCATCTCTACCTATACAAGCAAATCCTCCTGCTTGTTCTGCTATATAGCTTAAATACTCCCTTGCTGATACTGTATTATCATATACTGCTACCTGTTTATTTGCATTTAAAAAGGAAGTAGAACCGTAATTCTACTCCTGCTTTTAAACATATATCTTGTAAAATTTGCATCATGCTTGCTGGATAATTTAAGTTACTTCCATCATAGTTAAATTCAAATTTTACCATATAATCAATTGCTTTTATAGTAATTGTATCATCATCATTTTTTTCTATGCTATCTAATACAAAATATCCAATTGGCACAATTTCATTATTGATTCCAGTTTCTACATAAATGTTATTATAAGTATTTGGTAAAGAATCTTTATAAATTCTTATTTCAATTGATTTTGCTGTTACACTTCCTAATGCAAATTCGTCATTTGAAAATAGGGTATGTGAAACTTTAAAGTCTAATATATGATTAGGATTTACTTGCTCTTCTTCAATATAAATATTAAGAAGATGTTTAGTACTATCAGCATATACAAGTTGTTTATATTGATTACTTGTTTGATACATCTTTATCCTCCTTTTTGACTGGCAACTATTGACTTTTGCATTAAATTAAATGATACTTTCCATCTTGATTTAGAAGTGTTTTCATCTTTTCCTGTTAAGTGCATTTCACAACTTCTTTTTGAACATCTAAAAGGGGCAGTTATCATTCCACCCCTAACACTCGGACACTTTATTGTTACTACCATTGGATTTTGATAGGTTGCTTGTAATAGTTCTTCTGCCTCTTCCTCTGTACAATAATCCCAACTCATTTCTAATTTTAACATTCCAGTAGCAATTACATTGTCTATTAAAGCTCCTGTTACCTTACTTGTGTAACTGTCATTGTCTAAATCTTCTATATTATCTTTATAGCTTGATGGCGTTTTCATTGTTTTTCCATTTAATTTCCATATCATAATTATATTTTCCTTTCAAAAAAAGACATCTTATTCAGATGCCTCCTTTTCTATATTATTATTTGCTGTTAAATTTTCATTCTGATTATCTTTATTGATATCTATTGCAAAGCTACTAAACCAAAATATAGTACATATTGTTATTGATATTGCTAAAAATATCCATGTTGATATTTTCAATTTATTTTGATATATACTATATGTAAATGAAATCATAATTATTCCAAATAGTATAACACTTGATAAAAATGGTAATATGTAATTGCATGAAACTTTATCTATTCCTTCTATTGCTGTTGGTATAATAGATATAGCCAATACGATAGAAATTATAGTAGTCATAATACTTTTTATATCATTTCTAACCTCTTTTATCTCTGTACCCTTGTTTCTTGCTTCCTCTTCTAGTTCTTTTGCCGTTTCTATAGTTTTTGTTAGTGTTTTATTTAAATTTTGATTTTTTTGATTAAGTTCTCGTACTTGTTTAATATTTATATTGTACATTATTTTACTAAGAATATATTGTAACTGAATTATTACTGTATTGTCACATATATTATCATTTGTTATAAAGTGCTGATTTAGCAATTCATTTCCAATGTCGTATATTTGTTTTAAATCTTTAATTTTATATAGTGTGATATCTTCATTAATATACTTTTTGCAATATTCTTCATATTCATTACTTTTGTTATTTATATTTTTTATTTTATCTTCTGTTATTTTTTTCGTATTTAAACTTGAATTGCCCACATTATTCAAATTTGCTTTTTTAATTTTCTTTGACATATTTAGAAAACCAGTTCTTCATCTTTTCTTTTGAGATTACAGAATATTCTTTTTCATCCCATGCCTCTTTCCAAGGTGAGCCTTCAGCATGAGTAAAATTTACTAAATCTCTAGCAGAAAAATCTTTAAAAGCTTCATATAGTTGTTCCATTAATTCCTTTTTTTCATTAGATATATTATTTCCTTCTTCTATCTGTTCCTGTGTTAATTCTATTTGATTAGCACCATATTTTTTAAATTTATTGTATAGTTGAGGGGCTACTGGTCCAAAATTCCACGCTTTAAAATCGCATTCGTATAAACATGGTGCATTCTTTACATTCATATAATATGCCTCAAATAAAAACATTAGCTTTTGTATATGAAGTTGTGTAACAAGTTGCTTCTTTTCTTTAAATATATTAACAAGATAATAAGCATCATTGATAATATCTTTTTCTTTTTCCATATAGCAACACCTCCTTATATAGTTTATCTATTCGCTTATATTATATTATAATTATATTCATTTTGCAACAGTTACATATCTTTTTTTTATTTTTTATTATAACTAAATTTTATTTGTGCTTTTCCTGTTGGTATTGTTCTTTTATTTAACTTTCATAGCATATTATTTTCTTCTTTATTGTAAATTTTTGTAATTTAGTGTATTATTTGTTTGAAAGTGAGGTGATTGTTATGTCTAATGAACAAAGAGCACATGATTTAACTATGTTATATGTCAAAGAAAACTTAAAACCTTCTTTTGAAGAACTTCGAACAGGGAAATCTACAGAAGATATATGTGATTTATACTTTAAAATATATCCAAAAGTGCTTGAAAAAGTTAATCATGCCTTTCCTAACTAATTTTTTTATTATTATAGAATATAGTAGAGGTTGGTCTTGTTTCAATTACTGGAATTGCTCCAATCTCTTCTATTATTTCTTTGATTGTTTCTTTGATTATTTTTTTTAATTCTTCTTTCATATTCTACCCTCCTACTAAAGCTTCCAAACTGTTTCCAGTTTGTCTTTTCATATTTCTTAAATCTTCTAATAATATCTGCCCTAGTTTTTTATTGCTTACGTTTACTGTTAAATAAATTGGTTTGTCATTATTATTTCCTATATCACTTTCTGATAAGGCTTTTTTCATCGTGTCATACATTATATTTTCAGGTGTTACAATTTCTGGGTTTGTACTTGCTCCACTATATTCACCTGCTCTTACAATTGTATCATCGTACAATACACCTCCTTTTGCCAATGTTGGTATTTGTGGTACTCCTATTGTGTTAACCCAATTAAATGGTTGTAATCCCATTATATTAACACTTCTTATGGCTCTTAAGGCTGTATTTATTCCGTTAAATGGTATGGCTATTACTTTGTTTATTCCATTTATTATTGCATTTACTATTGTTTTTAAGCCATTTAAAATACCATCTTTTATACCATCAAAAATAGCTCCACCTTTACTAAATACATTTTTTACTGCTTCCCATGCTCCTCTAAATACGTTTCCAAACCATTCTGCGATTCCACCAAATACAGATGTAATAGCGTTCCATGCTCCCGATACGCCTTCTTTTACTTTTGTTACTATTGTGTTCCATACATTTGAAATTGTAGTTACTATTCCATTCCAAATGTTTACTATAAAGTCTTTTACTGCATTAAATACTGTTACTACTATATTCTTTAAAAATTCAAATTTTTCTTTTTGAAATTCAATCCAATCTGTTACAATACCAACTACAAAATCTACAATGGTATTCCAAATACCAATAAAAAAGTCTTTTATTGCGTTCCATATTATTTGGGCTTGCTCACAAATCCAATTCCATGTATCAGTTATTGCCTTCATTACAGTGTCCCAGTTCATTATTGCTAATACTATTAAAGTTATAACAGCAATTATTCCAACTATAATAGCTACAAGCCAACCTATACTTATTCCAAGTGCAGTTGATATTGGAGTTAAAACAGCCATGACAGCAGATAAAACTCCTAAAACCGTACTTACTACTCCTATTGCTATCGCTATTGCTAATAATATTTCAGCTACAGTTGGATTTTCTACTAACCACTTGAAAATATCTACTAAAGCACTTAATATTTCTAATGCTATACTTCCTACATTGGTTCCTATTTCTATTAATGCATTAATAAGTGGTTGCCAATCTATTGAAGCTATTTTTTCTGATATTTCTCTAAATTTGTCTGAACACCAATTTAACCAAGATTGAAAACCTTCGCTTTGTACTACATTATTAATTGCACCTAACAAATTGTTAAATGCATTAGCTAAATTTTGAATAATTACATCACCATTACCATTATAGTTCCATGCATTAGCAAAAGCTTCAGCAATATTTCCTATTATTGCTAATATTAATTCTAATGATGTATAGACTGTTCCATTGGTAATTATATTTTCAAAACTTCCCCATACAGAAGCAATCAAACCTCCTACTTGTCCTGCTGTTGTTCTTACTTGTTCTATTAATCCAGAACCATAATTATCCCAACTTTCTTTTAGTGGTTTAAAGAAATCATATAGTTTTTGTGCTAATGGAGATAATTGACTATCTATTCCAGATAAATCAAAACTTGGTGCAATAGTTCCACCGCTTCCACTATCTGAACTATCATTATTCTGTATATTATTTATTTCATCATGTATTCCAGCTAATTGTTTTGTTTCTTCTTTTGCTTTTTTAGCACTTCCAGCCATTGCTCCATAAGACTTTGCACTTGCATTAGCAAAAATATTAACTCTAAATAAAGCATAAACAACTGATTGGATAGCTTTTAACATATTATATACAAGATTTGTTATATAAGTTATGACAGGTGCAAGGGTACTACCTAAACTGTATTTTAGGTAATCAATGTTAGTTGAAAGTTGCTTAGCTCCTTCATTTTGACTTGACAACCATATACCAGCTGAATTATTTAATGTAGAATAAATACTTCTCAATGAAAACAAAGCACCAGCATATTTTAGCACATGTCCTAAACCTTGCTTCATTTCTGTACCCATTCCTTTTATTTTATTAGATATACTTCCTGTTATTTTCTTTATATAATTTAGTGGATTTATTAAATTAAAAAAACTTTTACTAAGTTTTTGACATTGACTTGTTATATTATGAACAATAGGTTTTAAGGCACTAAGCAAACTACTTATTTTACTTTGAGTAGCCCCTGTTTGTTGTGTTTCTGATTTTAATTGCGACATCTTCATTTTTGCTTGGTCTAGCATTGCATAATATTGTCTAACTATTTTTGTCCACATATTATATTCATTTGAAGTCTTTTTTGCTTCATTTGTTAACTGTTGTACTTCTCCAGTATATCCTGTTATTTTTAGTTTAGGAGTTTCAATTTTACCTACTGCTTTTTCACTTTGTTTTATTTCCTCTAAATATCCTTTTAATTTTATTATTTCAGTCGAATAACCTGAAATTTTTTGTATTTCAAATGCATTTCCGTTGATTGTCATTCCACTTATGTCATTTGGATCAAACTCTTTCCTTGCATTTTCTTTTTTAGGTTTTGGTATGCTACTTAATACATTATCTACATCTTTTTTGCTTTGTCTTTCATTTATAACCTTACTTGTATCATATAAAATATCTTCTATTGATTTTCCGCTCCGTAGTCTTCTTTTGTAAACTTTCTATTTGTTTTTTTACTTGACTTATTTGCTTTTTAGCTTCTTTATTATTTACTACTAACTTAATTTGGTTGTTTTTACTTGATTTTTTTAAATTGTTAACTTGCTTTTTTACTAATTCTGTAGATTGATTTAATTTTTTATTAAATTCTTTCATATCTACTTTTGAAAATGCCTCTTGCACTTGTTTCATAGCTTGTTTTATTTGAGGAGCTAATTTCATAACTTCTCTTATTACTTCTTCAATCTTTGCAGTTACAATTATTTCTAATTCTTCGACAACCATATTAATCACCCCCAATAAAAAAGAGCCTATTAGCTCTTTTTCTGTTTTTCTATTTTATCGTTTCCATATCTCCATATATATCCTCCAGCTTTTTCTTGTTTGTGTCTACAACACTTTGAAATTGAAGTATGAACTATTCCTGTTTGTCTTTCTGCTTCTCTTATACTATTATATCTTGCTTTTTCTTTTATAATTATTTGCAATTCATACTGTATTATTTCTTTTCCTAATGTATCTAAATATTTTTTTCTTTGCTCTTTTGTTGGTAATTTATACCCTCTTTTTAGCACTCTATATGCGTGTAATTGATTTTCTCTTCGATTTACCCATTCTAAATTTTCAACCCTATCATCACTTCTTATTCCGTTTATATGATTTACTTCTGGTTTATCTGTTGGGTTGAAAATAAATGCTTCTGCAACTAATCTATGTATCGTTACTTGCTTTCCCTTTCCTTGTTTGTATAAAGTTGTTGTTAAATATCCAGTACTTTTAGAAGTTGTAGGTGACATTATTTTTCCTTTTATTAGTCTAATACTTCCTATTTTTTTATGCCTAACATATCTATCTAAACTTCTTATTCTTCCTAAATTGCTAACTTGGTACATTTCTTCATAACCTTTAATATCTTTCCATATTTCTTCCATTAAGCAACACCTTCTTTCTGTTGCCATTCTCTTTTCCATACTCCAATTTGTCTTTTTGTTTTTTCATTATTATAAAAATAATTCATTATTTCATCTTTTCTATCAATATCTTTAATATTAATGCATACACCATAAATTCTGTCTTCTAAGTCTATATAAAAATATGTTTCTGCGTATTCTGAAATATAATTCTTTTCCATAATAAAAAACCTCCATTCTATTGAACTTCGGCTCTTATTGTGATACAATATATTTATAAGAACCTAGTTCTTGTGTGTGAGTATTGTGGATTACTTTGGTGAGTGTCACAATACTCTATTTTTTTAATTCTTCATAGACCTTATCTATTCCTTCTCTAACGATTTCTGATTTATTTTTATTAGAATTATTTATACAATATTCTAATTTTTCTTTATCTTGTTTTGATATTCTTATTTTCAATTCTTCATTTTTAGGATTATTAGTTGGTCTACCCATTTTTTTATCTTTTATTTTTATCACCTCACTTTTGTTCACACATATATATTACTATATGTTCCCACAAAAGTCAAGAGGTATTTTGATTTTTTTTAAGAATAATAAAAACACCTACTTAAGTAAGTGTTATTTGTATATTATCATTGTTTCATAAGATAATCCTTGAGTTCCTCCAATTTCTAGTTTTACATCTATAATTTCATATCCATCATTTTGCATATTTTCGATTATTTCATTAATTTTTATCATGTATAATGTTTCTGGCTTATGTCCATTCATTATTCCTGTATGGACTAATAAAATATGTTTGTTATTGTTTTTAGATTTTAATGATTTTTTTATTTCTGCATAAGTATTTTGAGCTGACTTTTCATAACTTCTATCAAATAAGCTCATATATATCCCTCCTAATAAATGTGTAAGTATTACTTTAACAATTCTTGCTTTTTCTTCTCAAACTCTTTTTCTGTAATTATTCCTTCATTTAATAATTGTTTGAACTTTAATATTTCATCTGCACTAGAAATATTAATATTAGCTGTTGTATTGCTTGCTTGCTTTTGTATATCTTGTGCCTTATATATAACCTCTTTTAATTCATTACTAATCTTTGATTTATATATATTAATTAAAAAGGTTTCTGTAATCCCTTGTATTCTTAATTGTCCCATTTTTGTTAATCTATTTATGCTTTCATCAATTGAAGTTATATTTTTTATTTGTATTTGTTTTATATTAGTATTTCCTATTATTGAACTACAAAATATAATCCTTGAATTAGTTATAACTATAACTCCATTTAATGAATTTTTTAATGAAAACATTCCCTTTGTATTGTTTATGACTGTTTTTTTATTATCTACAACTGATACATTTGTATTTATAGCATATAATACTTCTTCGTTTTCTCTTATCAGACTTTGTGCTTTTTTTGTTGAACCTTTTGCCAAAATATTCTTTGTTCCACTTCTCTCAATAGCTTCTTCAATTGTCATAATAATCCCCTCCAATAAAAGTATACCAGTTTTATTTGATTTTTTTTGTCGAAACGTGTCAGGTATATGAAAATTATTTGTTTTTTTCTTCTCTCATAGCCTCACGCATTTTTCTTTTTATTTCTTCTGGAGACATGATACATTGTTCTTCTTCCTTAAATAAATCTTTGTAACTATCTCGTATTGGTACTATTTTAGGTCTTTTACTCATACTATCAGCCCTTATTAATTTGTTTGTGACCGCTTCTTGCAGATTGATTTCACGTTTTAGGTCATCAACTATTTTAATTAAATGAGTTTGAATATAGATATTAATTTCTCTATAGGTACTATTCCAAAATTCAAATGGTTTCATATCAAAATAATAACAAAGAGGCTCTGTTGCATATAGTAATTCTAGTAAATTGTTAGCCTCTTTTATTTTATTTACAATATCATCTATGCCTTGAAGCCTTTGAATTGTTCCTCTGCTATTTTGCTCATTGCTTTCTCGGTTGATTTCTGCATTAATTCGTTCATATTGATGCTTGATAAAGGATTTGAGGTCATTTCTTCTAGTTCCTCCTTGGTCTTCTTGTTTTTGAAAAAACCCTCATTGTTTAATTCCTCAGCAATCTTTTTATAAATTTCTACAAAAGTAGATTTGCTTTCTTTTCTGTAATCATCTAAAAAGTCATATACTTCATCTGAACTTGTAAATATATTTTTTCCGTTTTCATCTTCTGCTAAAATATACATCATTTTAGTTAAAGCATCTAAATCACAAATAGCATAAGCCTTTGTAAATGCTTCTTCAAAATTCTTATCCTTTAAAACATTGGAAATGTCGACTATTTTCCTTGTTTTTAATACTAATTTAATGGTTCTATTTTTAGTTTCTAATATCATTCTATTTTCTCTCCTTTGCAAAAGAGAGGAGGCTTATTCCTCCTCTAAATTTTCTTTTTCTGTTTCTTCAACAGTTTCTTTCATGCTAGTTATGTTTCTCGTTCTACTCCTAGCACTCATAGTAGAACTAGGCTGTGGGAAACCCTTTGCTTTCTTCAATTTCTGTATTTCTATATAATGTTATTTTTGCTTTTATCATGTCATCTAAAGCCAATTCTGTTAATCCTACGTGAACAGTTGCTTGAAAATTCCAAGTTAATGGTTTCCCTTCTGTTTCTGCTGTTTCTTCTGGTAATTGGATAAACCAATATTCATTTGCATTAGCTGTTTGTAATGCTTTTAAATCATCATATTGTGCTTCTGTAAATATTAGTTCTATTTCTAAGTTTTCCGCTTTCTTTCTTCCAACTGCTTGTCTTTCATCATCAATATCTAATGCACTCCATGTAATTGGTTCTGGTGCTGTTAAAAATTCTGGTATACTTTGAACAAAAGCAATTTGCTTACGTTCTCCTGTTTTTGTTTCTGCGTGATACAATTTTGTCATCATTGTTGTTCTTGGTTCTGTTGCCATATTAAATCATTCCTTTCTATCTTATAAAATTAAAAGAGTTCGTTAATACATTAAAACGAACTTCATAACTAGTTATTAGTCTATACTTTTTAGTTACTTCATCAAATAAAATTTGACTTGTGTTGGTTCTAATAAGATTCTTTTTTCTTAATTCTAAGTCTGTTTTATTTGCCATTTCCATACATTCCCTTTGTTTTGATGCCCAATGTTCGATTTGTACTTGAAAAGTTTTTAAAATGGGAATTGCATTTTCAGTTTTCATGATACTTTCTAGTGGTGTATGAATCAAACGACATGGAAATATACTTTCTGTTGTTGGTGATTGCAATACTGTTTCTGTGTTGTCTTGTCCATTATCTTTTATTTTTGACAATATGTTATATACTAAATCTGACATATCTTTTATTGTGAAATCATTCATTTACAAACCTCCTCTATCATTTGATTAAATTTTTTCTTCACCATATCAAAATTTTCATTTCTCGTTTTAAATTCTGAATCAGTTAAAAAGTGATTGGATTTTGCACCTTCTGCAATGTAGAATTGCTTTCCATTTATTATTTTAATAGGATAATTTAATACCTTTTTCACTTTATTTACTGGAATATACCACTGTGTATAACCGACTTTCTATAAAATGTTTAGTAGTTCCTATATGTTCCATTTCAGCAAACTCTCCGTGTTCCAAAATATTCAAACCATAAATAAGATTTTCCATTACTCATAAATTCTGTTGGGTCAGCATATACCCTACCCTTTACTTTCATTGTCGAAGTTTCTATCATTTCAACCAATATACCTTTTTCATTATTTCCATGTTCTAGTTTAATGGCATAACCTTGTATATTTTTTAATATATTTTCTATGCTTTCTTCTACTGTTTGCGGTAACTTCTTAACAAGCTTATTTAACTTTTTTTCTAATTTATCCATTCCCTTTATTTCACATTTAAAACTAATTTCCATTGTTTTTCTCCAATTTATATAATGTTGTATTTCCTATTTTAGTTTTGTCTGTTACAATGTAATCTGGTACAAAATTTTCTAATTTTGAAATATCTGTTAAAGATATTCCATTTCCTTTTTGTATGTCATACTCCATATTGGTTCTTGCTTTTTCTATACTATAATCAACTTCTCCTGTTGGCTTTCTATCCAATTCGTTAATATCTTGCTGAATATTCAACCAAATTAAATCATTTCTATTCTTGGCAATTAATTTATTAACTTCTATTTTATTTAATTCTTCAACAGACATCGTGTTTATATCACTAACTGCCAATCCTACCTTTTTTAAATGCCATTTCTTTGATTTTTCGCCGTAATGATTAATTGTTTCATACTCAGATACCCATACTCTTGTTAAATCTCGTAATAACATTATTTAATCCTCCTTAGACCATTCTTAATAATGTCATTTCGTAATTTATCTATAATATCCTCATACGAATTTGATATACTACCTTCATTTCTGCTTTGTAATCCTTCTGCACCTCTACAAAGATAAATTGCTTTTACTGCTTTTTTTACATATGGAAATAACTTTTCTTTATTTCTGTTGTTGGAAATATCAAAGGCAATAGAATTTACTTCCTCTAATATTTCTTTTAGAACTTCCTTATCATTTTGATAGTTCGCTCCTAAATCTGCTATTATTTTATTTATATTTTCCATTCTATTGCCTCCTTGATTATTCTTGTGGTAATAAAGCTAATAATTCAGCTTTTGTTGCGTTGTTAGGATATTCAATTTTTAATTCATCTAACATGGCTTTTATTTCTGCTACTGTTGGTTGACTATTTCTTGCTGAATAAGATTCTGATTGCGTTGATACATTATCTTGAACATAGAATATTGTGTCTTCCATCAAAGCTTTTGTACCTTTATATAAGTAATCTTCTAATGCGGCTGCATCATCAAATGGTACTTTTTCCGCACTATATTCTGAAACATAATATGGTTGTGCTATAGCCCCATCTATCATAACAGCTACTCTTACACCTGCTGGCATTCTTGTTGACTCATATACTCTAACAGAATCATACATGCCAATAGCTTGTTCCTTTGGGTCTGTTCCATTTGGTAATTCATCTAATATTTTTTTCATACCTTTTCTATATTTGCTATCAACAACGAGTATAAGTAAATCAGATTCTATACCATCTATAAAGTCATTTTTTAATGTTCTTGCTCTTTCTAATAAATCATCAATAGTATCTTGTATTGATTCTTTTGCTTCAACTTTTGTTCCTTTTAATATTTCTTTGAAAAATTCTCTATCTAAATATCTTATTATAGCTGATTGATGATTTACTTTTCTTCTTTCTGCCATACCATCAATACCATATAATCTAACATCTTTTCCTTGTAATTCTTCTACAATTTCTTTATCTGTATCTATGTATACTTTTACAGGTTTGGCTTTTAATTTATCTCCTTCTCCAGCTTTTCTTGCAGTTCCTTTATCTTTTAATTCTGCATTTACAAATCTTTTATATTCAATTACCCCACCTTCTGGACTTCCTGAACCGTTTTTAGCTTTTATTTGTTCTGATACTGCTTTTGCAGATACATTTTCTAATACTCCATTTAATACTTGTTTTAAATTTTCTTTTGTTTCACCATCTTGCATCATAATATTTAATGCTTCTTGTGTTAATTGTTCTTCCATTTTCTTTTCCTTCTTTCTTTTTTAATTTTAATAACTAGCTCTAGATATTGTTTTCTTATTTATTGTGCTAGTTGTTTTTGTAATTGGTGCATCTTCTTTTAATCTTTCATTAACTGATTTTTCTACTGCTTTATTGAAAACAGTTGACAAATTGTCGATATTTTCATTTAACTTTTCAGCTGTTACAGTTTTAAAATCAATTAAATCTAATAAAGATACTTCCAATCCTTTTTCACTTGCTATCTTAACTGCTTCTTCTTTCATTTTGTAAGCATTTAATTCAGCAAGTATGTTTTCCTTTTCTTGTTTTTCTTTCTGTGCTTCATATTCTAGTTTTTGTTCTTTGTTCATTTTAGCTAATTTTTCAGCTTCGGATTTTTCGGCATCATTTATTTCTTGCCATTTTCCTTTTGCTGTTTCAATTGCTTTTTGAACTCTTCGGTCAAACTCTGCTTGGTATTCTTTATTACTTAATACCTCATCAAAAGTCTGTGTTTTGTTTTCTGTTCCTGTTGGTTCATTTTCTGCCCCACCATTAACTTTTTTATTTTCTTCTTCCATTTTTACTCCTTGTCCCAATCATTGCTTTCCGCCCCAATTGTTACTTGATATTTCGTTTGTTTTATATAGCCTAACTACGATAAAACGGCATAAAAATAAAGCCTTGTACTTCGGCTTTTAATCTATAATTATAAAATTTTAATAACTACTTAGTATTTTCTAATTCCTTCATACTTTTTTCTATTTCATTTTCCAAATATTTCTCAATTATCCAAACGAATGGCCTGATTATTGTTATGATTGTAAGTATAATCCAATACCATGTTGGCATTTGTATTTTTATGCTTAATAGCAATACGAGTAACCACATCTTTTCCACCTTCTTTCCATAATAAAAGCACCTACTTTTTTGTAAGTGCTTATTTATTTAATTCTTTTTCTAAATATTGTCTATATTGTTCAAAATTATCCCATTCATCATAATTCCAAGGTCTTGGTTTTTTATTATACTTTTCTTCATATTCTTTTATCAGCTTTAGTATTTCATTAGGTATAATCATTATATGCTTTCACCACCTTATTTTTAATATCTTTTAATGATTTTATACTATTTATAATTTTTAGCGTATCTTTATTATCATTCAAATCATTATTAAATATTTCTTTTCTGTTCTTCTTAATTCATAGTTTCTAATAATCTGCATCATCTTCATATTCCACATAATATTCTTTATGCTTTTTTATACATTTATTTATTGTCTTTATTAGTTGTTTCTTATTTCCTTCAAATTCCATCAAAGGAAACCCATTAGGAAATATTTTTTCATATTCTACCAATTTTTCTTCAACTTCCTTATCAAATCCATCATCATAGAACATCATTATTTTACCCTCCTTATCAATTCCTCAAATACTTTTAAAGTGTTTGGTAAATATTGTTTTACAATTTGTAAATATTCTTTATCATTTTTTCCTGTAATTGCAAACAAATTAGCAAATGTTTCCTTCTCTAAAGCATTTTCCTTTTTCCAATAACTATCTCTATGATAATATTTACCCCTTATTTGATTATTTGTCAACCCTCCTATTATATCGCTTAATTCTGCATATTCTCTATATTCTTTACTTTTTAAAGTTTGTTTTAATTTTTCTTGATGTTTTAACAGATTTTGCTTATCTATTTCCAAAGCTGTTAATATTTCTCCTTTACATGATATATAATCATATTTGTAATCTATTGCATGACCAATTTCATGTCTTATAGTTCTATCCTTTTGACTTTGTTTTTTATATTTCCATTCTGTATTTAAATAAATATTATTAGACTTATGTTTGGATTGTTTACCATATATGTATATTTTCTTTATATCATTTTTTAAAGCTACTATTCTTATTTCTTCATTTTTGAAAGCTTGCTTTATTAATTGATTTTTTTGTTTTGTAATATCTTTCCTAATATAATTATTTATATCTAAATACTGTAATATATCTTCATCTTCTGTTTCTTCTAAATCCAATTCTTTAGTTGGTAAATATCTTATTGTACTTCTACACCAATGCCAATGATAAATAATAGGTGGAAGATTTATGCCGTGGAACTAATCCTTTTACTTTTACTCTTACAAGTTTTAATTCTTTTTTAGTTGCTCCCCAATATCTATCAAACTCATTTTCTTTGTTGATATAAAACTTTAAGCCATTCATGGATTGGCACATTTCTGTACTACCTTCATCTGTTACTGCCCAAAATTCTACTTGTGCATTTTCTTCTGCAATTGCTTTTATTCCTTCAACTTTTGCTAGATTGTTTAATCCTATCATTTGCATATCTATGGTACCTGATATTTTATCGTTATTTATATTAAGTCTTTGATTATTTTGTTGATTGATTACTCTTTGAAACTCACTATTTTCAATTTCTAGTTCTTTTTGTTGTTGTATGTTTAAAATTGCTTGTTTATATATTTGTTGTGCATTATATTGCAATATCGTTTGAATATATTGTTCCCAATTCAATCCACTATAGTTTGGCATATCTAATAAAGCAAGAAAAATAGCATCTGGTATTACCGATACTATTTTTCTTCTCTTTTTTGGCAATGTCTTATTCACTTCTTCTTGCCCTTCTTGATAATAATAGTTAGCCACATCTTTAAATGTATTTAATTCTGTTTCTTTCAGTTTGTTTTGTTCTTCTACATAAGCTCCATATATTAACAACTCTAATATTTCACTATTTTTCACTCTAGTTCTTCTGTATATATTATTTGCTAATATACCAAAATAGCCTTTTAATAATCCTTTATCTCTCCATTCCTCTATATAAATATTTACTTTATTTTTTGTCTTTGTATCTACTATATCATACAAATTATCAAAATGAAAATGAAATGTATCCAATATTTCTTGTAATTTATTTTGTGTTTGTTTACTAATCCTATTATAAATTTGTTTTAACTGTTTTAGTTTTTGATTATGGTATTGCCAATACTCCATTTACAACACCTACTCTTCTTTATCTTCTTTTTCAGTTATCGAAGTAGATTGTTTTATATTTTCTTTTTTTACTTCATCTGTTTGTTCAAATTGTTTATTTGGATTATCCTGTTCTATACTGAGTGCTTTACCATCTATATTTTGCCCCATCTTTTGCATATTCTCCATATTTTTTTCAATGTTAGCCTCATTTTGTTCATCCATTTGTGCTAATTCACTTTCACTATCTAAATCATAAGGCAAATGGTCAATTACTGTTTTGTCACTTAACAAACCTCTTAATTTTAACCAATTATCGGTTATTTCTTGGTTATTTGTTGGTAAATTTCTTGTTAAAATTATTTCTATATCTCTAAAATCATATTCTGTATTCTTCTTAAGATTAATTCTATTGGTTATAATTTCCCACATTCGCAGTAACTCTTTTTCAAATAGTTTATCTGCTTGTTGTAATACTTGGTCTAATGGAAAAAACTTCTTTTCTAACGCACTTGAATTGTCTGCATTCGTAAAACCTTGGTCTGTTACATTCGGCACACCACTTACCATTAAAGCTAAATCTAAACACGTCTTTTTATGATTTTCTGATGCTGTATCATTTATATTCTTTATTACCCAATCTATATCACCACTATTATCTGGTGTATAAAAAACCTTTGCATTCAATATTGTTTCATCTTCTTTAACTCTTGCTGGGTTTTTCATCATAATTGGATTACCATTATCGTCTAGTTTAATTTCTCCTTCTTCATCTTGTACTTCTATTAACGGTTCATTTTGTGGTGTAAATCCTGTTATCTTCAATTTCGCCTCATCATTATATTGAAATATATTGGCATTATTTTTAATTACCTGTTCATGCTTTTTAATAAGTGTCATAACATTTTCAAATAATGCCAATCCGTCTGGATTTTCTACTGCAAATACTGGTAAATCATTCCATAAGACTTCTTTGTTATCTTCTTTTACTTCTTTAAAATCTACCTTGTTGTTTTCACTAAAACTTTTTTGTTCTATTCCATCTATATAATGTTTTTTATAATCTTTTGTAATCAATTCTAAATGTACAGTTAATCCATCATTATTCGAATTTTCTGTCCAATAGCGTAATAAACCTATTTTTTGACTTGGTGTTTCATAATTCCATATCGCTACACTTGTTAAACTACTTGTATGGGCATATACAACTTCATTGTCTTTATTTTCATATATTAAACCATAACAAGCACCTGTATTAATGTAATCTTTTACACAATCATAAAAAAAACTACTATTGTCATTATATTTCGTAATATAATCAATAATAGTTTGAAATTCATCAGCGTTATTTTTATCTCCAAACACTTTTTCGAATACCTTTTTTAATATTCCTTTTTGTGTTTCATTTATTTTCTTAACTTTGTATTGTGGTTCTTTTCCTCCAAAATATCCACTTGCTATAGTTGATATATAAAACTCCAACGCTACAATTACATCGCTTGTATCGTTTTTTCTTGTATACCTATCATACAATTGTTTTCTATGTTGTAAAATTGGTATGGCTTTTCCCCATAATATATTTATATTATTTGCTATATTTTTTTCACTCAAAAAATCATCTGAATATTGTATCTTTTCTACTATTGCCATTTTTATCCTCCTATATTACTTTGTTATAACCAAAACTAATTGTGTTTGGTTTTGGATTTTCATATACTCCTGTTAAACAATCTTCAGCATCGTCATGCTCATTTTTGCCATCTCTTATATAATGTTTTATATGATGGGCAAATTGAGGAAATCTATCTTCCCAATTTATTGGAAAATATATATTATTCATAACTGCTGTTGAATTGCTTAGTATTCTTGCTTGTTTATTTTCACTTTGATGAAACCAATGTATTTTTGTATGACTATTATTTAATTCTTTTAGTTCCCTTTGCACATTTCTAGCAAATCCCCTTCCTCCATTATTACTTTCTATATTGGCATATCCTACATGGTCTTTTGTCATCATTTTCGCAACTGCTGGTTCTGTTATTTCCATTGCCTCTTGAGTATATACAATATCTAATATATAATATTCTTTTTGATAAACTAAATAATCAATTGAACATAAGTAATCATTTCCTTCATCTGCTGTATCTGTGTAATTCATAATGTAATGTGCTGGCGGTAGCTTTTCATATGTTTTAAATTTACTATATAATCTATTTTTTATATCGATTGGTTCTTGTTGATAGTTTGCATATATAATATCTTTGTTCATATTCTTGGTTTTTAGTTCGTAATCTTCTTTGCTTAATACTTCTTCACATAACATAGAACCATTTTCTTGTACTGCTTGATAATTAATGTGTCTTACATTTTCGTAATTTTCTAATATATATCCTGCCAAATCCATACTTGCCCATCTAGTCATAATGATTATTAATTTGAAACCATTTTCTGTTCTTGATAGCATTGTATTATTAAACCAATCTATTTGCTTTTGTAATACATTTTCGTTGTATGCTTCTTGTACATTTTTTATTAGGTCATCTATTATCATTAGGGTACAATTATGAACAAGTACACCATTTGCATAAAAATTTTTGTCGTTTTCGATTTGAATATCATATACTGGTATTCTTTTATTAATATATTCAATTTTTGTTATTTCTTCGTTTTGTGTAATTTGGTATGGCAGGGTTTGCATAGTGTTATCAAATTTGGCATTTTGTTGTTTTGTTTGTTTTCGTCCTTGTGATGTATTAATAAATTCGATATTGTCCCATATCTCTTGTTCTTTATCTGTTTCTCTTTTACACCACACATTTGGCATTGATAATTGTCTCTCTTTTTTATCTCTTCTTTGATTTTGTTGAACTCTACAGGATAGCTTTTTCCATTTTTGTAATTTGAATTTCCCATTTTTTTCATTTTTAAAGAATGTGCATTGTTTTTGCATTCGATAGAACAATACTTTGTAAGATGCGACTTTGGTCGAAATTTTTTTTTGCATACAGGACATATTATCATTTGTAATGTTCTGTACTCCATCATTCTTATTTGTTTGCATTTTTTTGAACAATATTTTTGATGTATTCCTACTTCTCCCCCACAAACTACACATTTTCTTGTTTTTTGATTTTGTGAATTCGTGTTGCAAGAACATTTTCTTGAACAATAATTGTGAGTATAGCCTTTTCTGATACTTTTTAAATATTCGTATCTTTTCTTGTAATATAGTTTTCCACATCTTTCGCATAGCAATTCTACTTGTAGTGGCAAATTTATCTCCTTTTCGCAATCTTTCTGCTTCAATGTATCCTTTTCCTTCAATATAATATCTGTGGTTTTTTGTTGATTTAATTGTTCTTCCTGTATTGGTTGTAATTTTGACAATTTCATTTGACATAATTCTCCTTTTTGATATTATTTTATTGTATCTTATTATATTGTTTTTATGGTCAAAAGACAAGACTTGAATATCATTTTTATTGTATTTATATAATTTTTCAATATCTATTATTCCTTTGTTTGTATATATTTTTGTTCCTTTGGGGAAACAACCAAACCCTGTAGCTGTTCCTGTTGGTGATGTTGCTAAGTAATTGGACTGCCCACTTCCTTCTAATGCCCATTTACTACTACTAGCTTCTCCATATTTTATTCTTGTATTTGGAAATACATCATTATATACAATTATACCTTCTGTTTTTTCTGATGCTATGGTATCTCTTACTGATTTTGCAAATGTTCCAGATAATGTTTCATTATAGGAACCTGTCATTATTTTTTCCTTTGGATTAATCCCTAATATCCATTCTACTAATTTTCCTGCTGTTCTTGATTTTCCGTGTCTTGGTGGCATATTAATGACACATATTTTTTCATTACTTTTATAAAAATTCTGTAATTGATGACAAACATCTTTTAAAAATTTTCTATCTTGTTTATAAAAGTCTGGAGCCATTAATTTACAATAATCAAAAAAATCACGCCTAGCCAATTCTAAACGTGCCTGTTTTATTAATTCTTCTTTTATATTATTCATTCAATATTTTCCTTAATTCTTCTGTAGATAACCCTTCAAATGGATTATTTACATTTCCACTGTGTTCGATTTGTTGTTTATCTGACCAACCAAAATTATTTTTCAAATTGAATATAATTCCTGTTGTACTTCCATCTGTTATTAAATGTTTTTCAAGATAATTTTCTACTCTTAATTTAGATTTTTTTATAGTGTCAGAAAATGTTTCTTTTTTTAGGTATTCTTTTAATGTTTCTCTTGTTATATCCAATGCTATACATAATCCTGTTATTGTGTATGGTTCTTTCTTTTCATCACATTGTTTAAAGTATTTATTAATTCTTTGTTGCATAATTTCTACTTCTGTATATTTTCTTGGTCTACCGCCTTTATTTTTCATTTTTCCACCTCTTTTTTTATTCTTCATATATTTTTTTACATTTTTTATAAATTTCGACAGTTTTTTCCTTTCATCTTTGTTAAAATTTTAATTGTTTTATTTTATAACAATTACTAAAGAAGAAAGGAGTATTTTTATGTTAAACGATATTGATGCTATTAAAAGTAGCAAAATATTAGATGCACTAAACATAAAGGAAATTGGTAATATTAATATTACTGTGTATAGAGAAGGAAACAGAAATTTTACTTTTTATTATTTATTACCTGATAAAAAAGAATTAATGCCTATTGTTGATTTACTTGATGATACTCTTGCCAATAATTCTTTTAGTATTTCTGAAAATTTAGAAATAAAAAGTTCTAAAAAAGGATAAGCTTTGGCTTTTCCTTTTTTTCACAATTTCATAATTGGCTTTGCTTGTTTTGCCAATCTTCCTTCAAATTTTCTATAACCTTCTTTTGTCTTATCTTTTATATAATAACAACACTTTAATGTTCCTTCTATATCTTTTCTTATTTCACATAAATTTGTTTCTTTGTTTTTACAGTTACTGCATATTATTCTTATATATGTTTCGTAAATTGTTTCCATAGGCTTTCACCTCATTTGACTTTTATGTTAATATATTGTATAATGTATTTATATTAAAGCAAAAGGAGAAAAAAATATGAATGATGAATTACGGAAATTATTAGAAGAAGGTTACAAGTTAGCTGCTGAAAAATGCTATTCATGCAGTCATAAGTGTTGGTTATACGTTTTTGTAACTTATGTACACGAAAAAGGTTATGATTTTTTCCTGTATCAGTTAGAACATGACACCCTTCCCAAGGAAGTTGAAATATCGTATTCACAATTAATAAACCTCATTGGAGTAGATAACCTTTCTACCTTCAATATTATTGAATATTTTTGTTAATCTCCTATTCCAACATTTTTTTGTTGGTCACATCTATTAGCCCCATTCTCGAAAGAGTTTGGGGCTTGTCTTTTTTATAAGCAATATGAAATATATAAATTATAGATAATGCTCCCTATAACTAAATAGCATTCTTATTGTGTTAATAACTAATTGTGAGCATGCTTTTACATGCTCGGCATGTGCTATTGTACGATTTCTAGAAAATCTTATTGTACAATACAATGCAAAGTTTTAATATAAAAACTAGCTATAAAATAAATCTATAACTAGCTTCGGATTGTATATTTAGTTTGTCTCTAGGGCTTTGAACTGGTTTCTCTCCAGCTGAGACAATTTTGCTTATACTTATTATAACATATCAAAAACGCACAAAACGCACATTTATAAATTTTCTTCTAAAAATCTATCATGTTTCATTCTTGCTGTACTTTCTGCCTTATATTTCATTTGGTGCATTATTTGTAGCCAATTCAAATTATCTATATATTTATATCTAAAAATTTGTCTAATATCGCTTTTTGGTATTGTCTCTATATAATCTTCTATTTTGTTTTGTTCTTCAAACAATTTATCGTAAAAATTTTGTAGTTTGTTTTCATAGATATGTAATTTTCTTTTTCTTGTAAGGTCTATACCAAATACAACTGCTCTGTGCTTATATCCATTTTGAACCGTGTCTGATACCATTTCTGTCATTCTATGTATTTTATCAATTCGTTTTTCTAAGTCTTCTATTTCTTTTTTTAAATCACAATATTCTACCAGCTCTTTTTTTGTCATAAGTACCCCCTATTCTTTTACTATAATTACTTCGCCTTTGTTTCTTTTGGCTCTTTTATAATAAATTGGTGTTTCTTGTTCTTGATTTAATTTTCTAAGCTTATTTATTGCTGTATTAAATGCTGTTTGTATGCTTTGTGATGTATTGTATAATTCTTTTAATATCTCTAACTCTCGGTACTCATACTTATAGTTATGCCTTTCTACTAAACACTCGAACATTTTATCTGTATATTCTCTTTTTTCTTTTGCTGACATAGTTTTGTAATTGTTTAATATATCATGTTCTATATCACCTCTTAATTTATCTTGTTCTCCTACATTCTCATATGCTATACTACAACGCTTATTAGCATCTATCAGTATTTTATTCAGTTCCTCTAATAATTGTAATGACCTCATTTGTACCCCTTTTTTTAGTTTTAATTTTTATATGTATTCGCATAATTTCTTATATCTTGTTCGATTTCTCCCTCGTTTATATCTGTTCTATAAAATTTACATTCTCCTTCTCTACAATAAAGTTGTTTTGCCGTTTGTACCGGTGACTCCTACCAGCTTCAGTTTGCGTGATGGATTGTCCCACCATTGTGAGGCTAT
>JAAWGB010000023.1 GCA_022795075.1 Clostridia bacterium
AATTCCACAAAATACTGGATTTGTAGAGTTGTATTATCATGGTGAGCATTCAAATGGAATTAGAATAGAAGTTTATGAAATATTTTTGACAGATAATGAGATATCATCAGATCAGACAGTAGAAGAATTTTTTTCTTAAATATAGAATGTAAAAAGAGAATCCTTTAAAATAGTTACAAAGGATTTCTTTTTTATTAGTTAAAAATAAAAAATTAAAATACGAAAATTAAAAATATCTACACTTTTTCATTGATAAGTTAAAAAAATTGATGTATAATAAAAAGGTAATAAAAAACAAGAACTGCCAAAAAGGATGATCCTTTTGGTAAAAGCTAAAAGGAGCGATTAAATTGAGTGATAAAACAAAAGAAATATTAGAATGGATATATTGTATTGTTATAGCATTAGTATTAGCAATGTTATTTCGTTATTTCATAGGAACGCCAACAATTGTAAAACAGGTATCTATGTATCCAACTTTAGTACAAGATGAAAGATTATGGCTAAATCGTTGGGGAAGAACCACCAAGACATTACCAAAAAGAGGAGAAATTATAACTTTTGAAGAACCTTCCAAAATAACATATGCACCTTCTGAAATTAATCAAAATAATCCAGTAGCCCAATATAACAAGAAAAGTACATGGGAGAGCTTTGTAAAAGACTTTCTAGAGATTGGAAAGAGAAGTTATATTAAAAGAACCATAGCATTACCTGGAGAACATGTACAAATAAAAGAAGGAAAAGTATTAATTAATGGAGAAGTTATAGAGGAGCCTTATTTGCAACCAGGTGTTATTACAGATGTAACAGGAGAAGGATTTGATGATTTTATTGTACCAGAAAATTGTGTATTTGCTATGGGAGACAATCGAAATCATAGTACAGACTGTAGAGCCTTTGGTTGTATTCCATTAAATGAAATTGAAAGTACAGTAGCCATTAGAATATGGCCATTGAATAAATGGGGAAAAGTAGATTAATTGTTATTTTGAAACAATAATGTTACCAGTCAAAAAAAGTGATACATGAACCAAATAAAGTGATAGTTCTAAATGCTAACAGATAAAGAGGGAAGAGGATGTTTGAAAAGATAATAGGAAATGATTCTATAAAAGAAATATTAACGAAATCAATTAAAAATGAAACCATATCACATAGCTATTTATTTGTTGGTATACAAGGAATTGGAAAGAAAAAATTAGCATTTGACTTTGCAAAAGAAATCTTGTGTATACAAAAAGAACAACAAAAATCTTGTCAATCATGTGTTGAATTTGAAAGTCATAATCATCCTGATTTTATGTACTTAGAACCTGAAGGAAATAGTATTAAGATTGAACAAATTCGATTTTTGCAAAAAAAAATACAAGAAAAACCGATAATATCTAACCAAAAAGTATATATCGTAGATGATGCAGACAAGATGACAACAGAAGCACAAAATTGTTTATTAAAAACATTAGAAGAACCACCAGATTATGCAACCATTATTTTAATTGGTAGCCAAGAAAATGCTTTTTTAAATACGATAAAATCAAGATGTATGATACTTCATTTCCAGCCTATTGAGAATGAGAAAATGAGACAATACATGGAAGAAAATTATGGTATGAATGAGCTAACCAAGAATCATTTCGAAATGTTTCAAGGAAGTATTGGAAGAGCGGTGGCATTAAAAGATAAACAAGAAGAATATCATAAAATTGAAACGATGATAGAGAACTTAGAAAAAAAAGACTTAATTGAAATTGTACAATTAGCAGAGCCACTTTATCAAGCAAAAGACGAAATTTTTGAAAGATTAGAATATATCAATATTTTATTACTCAATCATGCAAAAGAAAATTATTTATACATAAATTGTATGCAAATTGTGGAAAAAACGAAGAAAAGGTTGAAACAAAATGCAAATTATGATATGTGTATAGATGACTTAATATTTAATATGTGGGCAGAATTAATGACTTGAAAGAAGACATTATTTCCAAGTTTAGAAAGGAAAGGAAATAAATGAAAAATATAATTGGAGTTAGATTTAAAAAATTGGGAAAAATTTATTTTTTCAATCCAAAGAATCTAAAAATAAGAAAAGGTGACAAAGTTATTGTAGAAACAGCACAAGGAGAAGAATATGGAGAAGTCATGATACCCAATCGTTGGGTAGAAGATGAAAAAATTGTAACACCTTTAAAAAAAGTAATCAGAATAGCAAATTATAAAGACCATAAACATTATGAAGAATGCAGAAAAAAAGAAAAAGAGGCATTTCAAGTTTGCTTGAAAAAAATAAAAGAACATAAATTAGACATGACTTTAACAGATGTGGAATATAAATTTGATAATACTAAAATTTTATTTTATTTTACAGCAGATGGAAGAATTGATTTTAGAGAATTAGTAAAAGATTTGGCAGCCATTTATAAAACTCGTATTGAATTAAGACAAATAGGAGTAAGAGATGAAGTAAAAAGAATAGGAGGAAATGGCGTTTGTGGTAGAGAACTTTGTTGTTGTTCTTTCCTAAGTGATTTTGAAACAGTTTCTATAAAAATGGCAAAAGAGCAAAATATGTCACTAAATCCATCTAAAATTTCAGGAAACTGTGGCAGACTTATGTGTTGTTTGAAATACGAAAATGATGTATATGAAGAAAAATTAGAAAGATTGCCAAATATTGGAGCAATTGTAAAAACAGAAGATGGAGTCGGAGAAGTAGATTCAATTGAAACATTAAAAGAAAGAGTAAGAGTAAAAATAAAAGATGATGAAGGAGATGGCTATTTCTATAAAAGATATGATGCCAAAGATATTAAAGTAATCAAAGATGTTGCAGTAGAAAAAATAGATAAAGAAGAATTGGAACATAAGAAGGAATTAGAAGAATTAGAAAAGAGGGATTAAAAAGAACGAATGATGGTTTTAAATAAAAAATATTTAAACTGTGAATTTATTTTTTGAAGTCCGTCTTGATTTAGGAGGTGAAAAAAATGGCATATAAAATTACGGATAAATGTATTTCTTGTGGAGCTTGTGCAGCAGATTGTCCAGTTGGATGTATCTCGCAAGGTGATGATAAATTTGTAATTGACCAATCAGCTTGTATTAGCTGTGGTACTTGTGCAGGGGTTTGCCCAGTAGAAGCACCAGAGGAAGAATAGTGTAAGCAAAATTTAGAAAAATACAAGAAAACTAGAGAATTAACTCTAGTTTTTTTGTATGATATAAAAAGAAATGACCCCAAACTCTTTCGAGAGTGGGGTAATAGATGTGACTGATATAATTATCAGCTTATAAGAGAAGGTATTTCATCAACTATGTCGCGAGATGCTTCACCGATTCTAAGTAAGTTTAGCAATTTTTCAAGTTGCACAATAGTTTCGCATGAGTCTAAATCAGTTACAAGATTCATATGAGATTTTGGACCATCAAAATCAATAGTAATAATAATTTTAGCCTTCTCCATTAAAAATCCTCCTTTATAAATTTGATATATATTATATATCAATTTACATAAAAGTCAATCATAAAAAATTTCATAAATAAGTATATAAATTTAATATTGTTATTGTAGTTTTTGAATCATCTAACTTATTTTCAGTGAACGGTAACTTAATATTAGCTTAAAATTCAAAAAATCTCTTGCTTTCTAGTATAAATTGAGGTATAACAGATATAATGATATAAAGAATAAAAAAGGAGTTATAAAAAAGATGCAAGACTTTCAAAAAAAAGAAACCAATACAGACATAGAGCAATTACATGAAGAAGTAAAACCAGCTAATAAAAAAGTAATAATCTTTAATTTTTTACTCATTTTAGCCATATTTATAGGATTATTTATCTATATGATAAATGTAGATGGAATTGACAACATTAAAGAATTATTACACCAAGTAGATTACAAATGGGTATTGGCAGGATTAGTTTGTTTATTGATTCACTGGTTTTGTGAAGCTAGTAATTTACATACGCCCTTAAAAAAGATGTATCCCAATCAAACCTTTAAAAATTCATTTAAAGTATCTATGTTAGGGCAATTATTTAACAATATAACACCATTTTCTTCTGGTGGTCAGCCAATGCAAGCTTATGAATTAACTAAAACAGGAAAAAGAGTAAGTGATTCATTATCCGCCATGGCAATAAAATTTATTATTACCCAAACAGCTTTGGTTGTTTCCACTATAGTAGTGGTATTATTTGAATTTTCCTTTTTTGCGGAGTTAATGCAAAACTATGTATGGATTGCCATAATAGGATTTATTCTTAATATATTGGCTATCATAGTTGTTATTTTAGCAGGCATAAAAAAGAAAATGATTACTTTTTTTACCACTCCTATTATTAAACTACTTGGAAAAATCCATATATTAAAACATCCTGAAGATACCATTGAAAAATTAGACAAAAGTATAGACCACTTTAGAGAACAATTTTTATTTATGAAATCCGAAAAAAAGATGGTAGCAAAAATGTTTATAATAGCAGTGATACAAAGTTTTGCTTATTATTCTATTACTTATATGGTTTATCGTGCATTTGGTAATAGAGGAATCACTTTTTGGCAGATTATACCAACACAGGCATTTTTACTATTAATTATGACTTTTATACCAACACCAGGTTCAGGATTAGGAGCAGAGGGTGGATTTTACTTATTATTTAACTCTATTTTCCAACAAGGAACAATAAATATGTCAATTCTATTTTGGAGAATTTATACATTTTATCTACCAATTATGGTAGGAGCCTTATTTTTAATTCCTACTAAGAGAAAAGAAGATAAAAATATTAAAATAAAAGAAGAATAGAAGGATGAAAAAAATGAAAACACTTATTATAGCAGGTGGTAAAATTGATAAACAACAATTAAAAAACAGATTCAAGAACATATTGGGCAAAATATTATAGCAGTTGATAGGGGGTTAGAAGAATTATACAAACTGAAAATAAATCCTTATCATGTAGTTGGAGATTTTGATTCTGTATCAACTGAAATCTTACAATATTATCAAAAAAATTCAGAAGTTGTCTTTCACCAATATAACCCAGAAAAAGATTATACAGATACAGATATAGCCATTCAATTGGCAATTAAATTAAAAAGTTCTAGCATTACAATACTAGGAGCATTAGGAAAAAGAATGGATCATGCCATTAGCAATATTCATATTTTAAAATATGCTCTAGAAGCTGAAATTCCATGTCAAATATTAGATGAGCACAACAGAATTTATTTAGTCAAAAGTACCATAACCCTATCTAAAGATAATTTGTATGGAAAATATGTATCATTAATTCCATTAACGACCAAGGTGCAAGGGCTTACTTTAAAGGGCTTTAAATATCCTTTGGAAAATGCTTGTTTATCAATTGGACTAAGTTTAGGAGTTAGTAACGAAATAGTAGAACAAATGGCTACCATTGAATTAAAAAAAGGAATATTAATGGTAATAGAAAGCAGGGATTAAAGACAAACTTTAATCCCTGTTTGTAATTTCTTCTAAATTTAAAAGTTCTTGCCATCTAGCGTCAACTTCTTTTTGGAATTCTTCAATCATCCATTCATTACCAGGTTTAAACATGTGTTTAAATCTTTTTTGTGGTTTTAAGAATTCTTCGATTGGTAATTTTTTGGCTGGTTTATAGTTAATGGTATATTTTCCATCAATTACTTCATATAAAGGCCAATAGCAAGTTTCAACAGCCAATTTGTTAATTGGCATTAATTGGTCTGTTGGATAGCCCCAACCTCTAGGACATGGTGCCATTACATTTAAAAAAGCAGGTCCTTTTGTATAAATAGCTTTTTCGGCTTTTTCGTATAAGTCTTTAAAGTTCATATAGCCTAAAGTTTGTGCAACATATGGAAGGTGATGCCCAACCATAATTTTGGCTAAGTCTTTTCTAGATTGCATTTTTCCTGGAATCACTTTTCCAGCTGGTGAGGTTGTGGTATCTGCGAATTTTGGTGTAGCAGATGAACGTTGAATACCAGTATTCATGTAAGCCCCATTATCATAACATACATATACCATGTCATGACCACGTTCCATAGCTCCAGATAAACTTTGTAGTCCAATATCATATGTTCCACCATCTCCACCAAATGCAATGAATTTAGTCTCTCCTTCTGGTAGTTTACCTTGTTTTTTCATAGATTGATAAGCAGCTTCAACACCTGCTAAGGTAGCACCTGCACATTCAAATGCTGTATGAATAAAAGAATCTGTCCATGCCGTGTAAGGGTAGATGAAAGTAGAAACTTCCATACAACCAGTAGCACCGCAAACTACGGCATGATCTTCTGGTTTTAAGGCTCTCATGATGTGTCTAGCAATAGGTGGTGCACCACAACCAGCACACATTCTATGACCTGCAGTAAATCTTGAAGGTTTATTTGCTACTACTTCTTTTAAGTTATAAGCCATGTTTATTCACCTTCCTTTCTTAATCCTAAATAACGATAAGGATTGTCAATTTTATTGGTTTTTACAATTTCTAATAAATCTGTATAAACAGATTCAATATCATCTGATTTGGTATCTCTTCCACCAATACCATAAACATAATTAATGGCAGGTACATGAATTTGATTAACATACATAGCAGATGTTACATCTTGGAATAAAGCTCCGCCAGCAGCATTTAGTGAATCTGCTCTGTCTAATATAGCAATGGCTTTTAGATTTGATAAAGCTTTTGCTATTTCTTGGGCAGGGAATGGTCTAAACACACGTATTTTTAATAATCCTGCTTTTATACCTTTTGCTCTTAAATTGTCTACTACAAATTTGGTTGTTCCAGCAGTTGAGTTCATACATACAATGGCAATTTCGGCATCTTTTAATTGATATTCTTCAAAAAATCCATAACTTCTACCTGTCATTTTTTCAAAGTCTTTGCTAACATCTAAAATAACTTGTTTGGCATTTTTCATTGCAATTGCTTGTTGTGCCTTATGTTCAAAAAGGTAAGCTTGTAGGTCTAAAGGGCCAACTGCGATTGGTTCTTCTTTATTTAATAAATAGTGCTGAGGTTTATATTCTCCAACAAATTCTTTTACTTTGTCATCTTCTACTAGTTCAATATTTTCAATTGCGTGAGAAGTAATAAATCCATCTTGACATACCATTAATGGTAACATGACGTCTTTGTGTTCGGCAATTCTATGTGCCATTAAAGTATTGTCGTAGGCTTCTTGATTGTTTTCTGAAAATAGCATAATCCAACCACTATCACGAACTCCCATAGCATCTGAATGGTCACAGTGAATGTTTAAAGGTCCTGATACAGCACGATTGACTAATGATAAAACAATTGGCAATCTTAAACTAGATGCAATATATATCATTTCCCACATTAAAGATAAACCATTAGCAGAAGTAGCAGTCATGGCACGAGCTCCTGCTGATTCTGCCCCAATACAAGCAGACATGGCACTGTGTTCACTTTCTACTGCAACAAATTCTGTATCAACGGTTCCATTTGCTACAAAGGTTGAAAAATATTGTGGTATTTCTGTAGAAGGGGTAATGGGGAAAGCTGCTACAACATCTGGATTGATTTGTTTCATGGCGGTTGCTGCTGCTTCATTACCACTTAATCTTTCTCTAATACTCATTTTATTCATTCCTTTCTTATTTATCTAGAATTAAATTTGGAAAAGAATTGTTATATGGCTAGGCACACAAGTTTTCAATTTATAAAGTGTACATCGGTACGCCTCATAAATTGAAAACGAAGTGTAACAACGCCAAATAATAATTATTTTTCAAATTTAACCTTCTTCTTTCATTTCAATTGCACTAAATGGGCATACCTTTGCACATACACCACATCCTTTGCAATAATCATAATTAAAATTTTCTCTTTTTTGTTCAGAATTAACTGGAATGGCATCTTCTGGACAAACAGGGAAACAAAGTCCGCATTGTTTACACTTATCACTTAAAAAAACAGGACGGATACTTCTCCAATCACCAGTTTTAAATTCTCTTGCATTTCCAGAAGTGTAAATGTCACCAGCTGGTGTCAATTTCTCCATAGGAGTTTGGTTGTTGATGTTTGTCATATTTTTTTTACCTCCTTTAATGCTAATTCTAAAGCCTTCATGTTTCCTTCAATTACTTCAGGCTTTTTTGCAAATTTATGTTTAAATGAGCCTTTCATATCTTCTAATAATTCTTCATCTGACATGATACCACTTACCTTTACAATAGCTGCAAGCATGGGGGTATTTGGGAAGTATTTTCCTAATGCTTCTTCTGATATTTTTCTAGCATCTATGGTATAAATATTTCCGTTGTATCCTTTTAATGCAGTTTTTAGGTAATCAGCAGATTTGGTTGTGTTAATGACAACGGCACCAGTTTCTTTTAAACCTGCTGTGACTGCAACAGATTCTAAAAGGGTGTCATCAACTACTACAACATAGTCAGGTTCGTAGATGTTGCTGTGAATGGTGATAGGATTACTGCTAATACGATTGTAGGCTGTAATTGGTGCTCCCATTCTTTCTGGACCATATTCTGGAAAGCCTTGAATGTATTTGCCAGTGTTAAAGGCAGCATCTGCTAGTAATAAGGATGCGGTTTTGGCACCTTGCCCACCTCTACCATGCCATCTGATTTCTATTAAGTTATCCATGTTTGATAGCCTCCTTCTTTTTTAAAATTTATGGTTTTAGTATATGCCTAAATGATGTCAATGTCAAGAGAAAATAGTCGAATTGAAAGAAAGACATTTAATATTTTACTAGTTAAAAAAAGCAAAAGATATTTTAATTTAAGAAAGATTAATCAGTCAAGCTATTTCGAATAGAAAATGTAAGAAAGTATTTTAGGCACCTCTCAAAAAAGGATTTTTGAGATTCTCCTAAAATACTTCCTAACATTTTCTAATTACGAAATACTTTCCATCATAATCTTTCTTAAATTAAAATATCTTTTGCTTTTTATTTACATTTGTAAGTTTAATTCAAATCTTTCTATAAATCCTATCCATTCGCCTTTTTCATTCTTTACGCCTTGCATATATACTCTTTCATTTTTGGAATTTACAAATATAAATACATCTTTTCCAGTCTTTTTAATTTCTTCATAAGTATCCTTTATTCTTTTAGTTGATTTTTCATTATGGCAATCAAATATGCTTTTTCCTATTAGATTTTTACCTTTTTTACGGTAATGTTCTTGTGCTTTTTTATTCATAAAACTAATAATATAATCATTGTTTACAAAGATTATAAAATATGGGTAGCTATCTAAAATTCCTTTTACTATTTCTAATTCTTCCATGTAGGTTTTCTCCTTCAAAATGTTTATAACTCTAGCTTCTTATTTTAACTAGATTATTGATACTATTATATACTTTTTTTATTGGTATAGTAAAGACTTTTCTCTCTTTTTTGCTTGCATTTTCACAAGTAAAACTTGTACAAAAGCAATCTCAACCTAACAAGCTCCAATAAAACAAAAGCCAATGTTAAAATACAAAAAAGGAATTTGCACAAATAAAATAAACTTATTTGGCAGTGTTGGTATAACACAATGTTGGAATATAGATAAAAAACAAGTAAGTAGACCTTATCACAAATGAATCAGAGAAATTGAAGTAAGATGAGAATAACTACTTTACAAAATGAAATTTTTTGATATAATAAAGAAGAAATAAAAATAGAAAGGGGTAATTCATTATGAAGAAAGGTGCAATCATTGGAATTGTAATAGGATTAGTTGTTTTAGTAATTGTAGGAGTAGGAGGTTATATGTTTTTTAATGATGCTACTCAAAAAGCTAAAATATTAGAAACTTTTGGAGAAATAGAGGAATTAACAAAATCTGGAGACTTTGAAATTGCACAATTAGAAGAAAAAACTAGTACAATTGTATCAAGCGGAAAATACGCAAATGTAGAGAAGGCAGCCAAAAACTATGCACATGATTTATTTAGCAAAGCTTTTGAGATGAAATCTTTATTAGAAGACCAAAAAATGGCACAACTTCTAACAGCAAGTAATTACGAAACAGATGGACCAGAATTTGTAGAAACTAAAAAGTATATTACTGAAACAAAACAAAAATTACAAGATGGAAAAACACAAATGTTAGGATTTGTAGAAGAAGATAAAATTAATTCTTATATCGAGGCAGAAACGAATGATAGTTACAGCATTGACTTGTACAGACAATTATTAGCAGAAGACATCGAAATGCCTGAGTCAGAAAAAAAAGGATTAGAAACATCTATTGATAAGGTAATATCTATGTTAGAAATTGAAGAAGAAGTTATTAATTTCTTAGTGGAAAACAAAGGTAAATGGAGAGTACAAGGAGGACAAATTTTATTTGAAACAAATAGTTTAGTAACACAATATAATGGATTTTTAACAAAATTAAGAATATTATAAAAACAATTTACGCATAATTTATAAGAAGAAGTTTGAAAGATAATAATAATTAGTTATTTTTCAAACTACTTTTAATTAGGAAGAAGGAATGGAAGAAAAAATGAAAGATACAAACATAACAGATACTATTATTTATATAGGAGCAGATGACAAAGAAATTAGATTATTTGAATCACAATATGAAGTACCAAATGGAATGGCCTATAATTCCTATTTAATTAAGGACGAAAAAAATGTAGTATTTGATACTATTGACCGAAGAGTTACGAATACATGGTTAGAAAATTTAGAAAAAGCATTAAATGGTGAAAAAGTAGATTTTTTAGTTGTCTCTCATTTAGAGCCAGACCATGCCTATAATATTGGATTATTAGCAAAAAAGTATCCAAACCTAAAAATAGTTGGAAATGTCATGACTTTTAACATATTACCAAACTTTTTTGATATTGATTTAACCAATCGAAAGGTAGTCGTAAAAGAAGGAGATACTTTAAATATTGGAAAACATACCCTACAGTTTTTCATGGCACCAATGGTACACTGGCCAGAAGTTATGGTCACTTATGAACAATCTGAAAAGGTTTTGTTTACAGCAGACGGATTTGGGAAATTTGGAACTTTAGATACTGAGGAAGATTGGGATTGTGAAGCACGCAGATATTATTTTGGAATTGTAGGAAAATATGGAGCACAAGTACAAGCATTGTTAAAAAAGGTTGCAACTTTAGATATTTCTATGATTTGTCCTTTACATGGTCCCATCTTAAAAGAAAATTTAGAACATTATATAGAAAAATATACTATATGGAGTAGTTATCAGCCAGAAGATGATGGTGTGATGATAGCTTGTGCATCAATTTATGGAAATACTTTAGAAGTAGCTAAGAAGTTAAAAGAAATGCTAGAGGAAAAAGGTGCCAAAAAAGTAGTTTTAACAGATTTGGTAAAAGAAGATATGGCAGAAGCAGTAGAAGATGCGTTTCGTTATGATAAAGTGATTTTAGCAGCTTCTAGTTATAATGCAGGTGTATTTGTGCCAATGGAGCAATTTTTACACAAATTGAAAGAAAGAAATTATCAAAATAGAAAAGTTGGTATCATAGAAAATGGTTCTTGGGCGCCATCTGCTGGAAAAAGTATGAGAAATATTTTAGAAGAAATGAAAGATATTAATATAGTAGAACCATCTATTACAATTAAATCAACTATGAAACAAGAAAATATACAACAAATGGAACAATTAGTAGATGCTATGTTAGGAGGTGAATAACATGAAATATAAATGTACAGTTTGTGGCTATGTTTATGATGATGAAAAAGAAAGTGTAAAATTTGAAGAATTACCAGATGATTGGACATGTCCATTATGTGGGGTCGGAAAAGAGTTATTTGAAAAAGTAGAGGAATAGGAATTTATTTAAGAAAAAAAAGGAAGAATTTAATTTTCTTCCTCTTTTTTTATATCTTCATTTTTTTTGTTTTTTGAAATTTTATGGGTTTCTTTTGGGATGACTATATTAGTTGGCTTTTCTTTGTTAGATTTAGGTTTATCAATATTTACGTGATCATATACTGGTGAGATATCTAAATCTGAACCATCTCCAGAGACTACTTCTATATTCTTTTTTTCGTCCATATGAGTTTCCTCCATTTATTTTATTTTACTCATCGTATCATATTTAGTAAAAAAGTGCAAGTAAAATAAAATAATTTTGGTAAACCGTTGTTACAGTCCACTGAGAATAAATTAGATGATTCAAATCCAAATTTATTGTTATTCTAGTCTTTTGTAATTTTAAATGATGTTGGTGAACTGTAACAAACCATTTTTAATAACTTTAATAAATAAAACGTAAAACACCAATGAAAATAAGTAACATACCTGATAGAACAGACCAAACATTATTTGGTAAATGACTAAATTGATGTAATTTTTTTCCAAGAATATTTCCGATACTTAAAAAAGCAAGTTGAAAAATAGAAATAAACATAGGAAAAAGAAAAGAACTAATACCAAGAATGCTACCACCAATTCCAATACAAAAGCAATCCAAAGAAAGAGCAAAGCCTAAAAATAAAGCTTCTTTGGCATCAATTGTATTAGAGGAATCCAAATCAGAAGAAGTTGGATTTTTAATAATTTTAATTGTAATTCCTAAAAAATCAATAAAAAAGCTATATATTTTTTCTTCATAATTATCATGATAACGAAAAACTGTCTTATCTTCTCGAAATGCTTGGATACATATGAAAAGTCCCATACCAATTAAAATTAAATTTCCAATTAGTTTGGTTGCAAAATCAGAAAAGATATTTTTTAAAAAATCCCCAAACCAAACAGATAAAATAGAAATTAAAAAGGAGATAGTAAATAAAACGATTTTGGCTAAACAGGATATTTTTGTATTTTTAATTCCATATGTAATTCCAATACCAAGAGAATCAATACTACTAGAAAGTGCTAAAATTAGCGAATTAATTAACATAACAATACCTCCTAAAATATCATATGTCGAAAAAAGAAATTTGTTATCATAATTTTTTTGGAATAAATCGTGTACAAGCCACATAAAATTTAGAAAATAAAAGGATTTGTTAATTATCTAATACTGTCAAGACCCAAAATATTATTCTAAAAAGGAAGACAGTGAATTGAAAGTAATTGAGGTACAAATTCTTCATTCATTTTATGGAAAATGTTCAAACTTGTTTTGAAAGGGTGCCATAAAATGGATTTAGAATTTGTACGAAAATTATCTTGAACGAACTGTCTTCCTTTTTAGAATAATATTTTTTGGGCTTGATAAAGAAGAGATTAACAGTATCTTACTTTAAGCAAAGGAGAGAAAAATATGTGGGAAACACTTAGAAAAGAAGAAGTTTTTAAGAAACTAGAGACTAATTTTAAACAAGGTTTAAATCAAGAGGAAGTAAAAAGAAGGCAAGATAAATATGGAAAAAACAAATTAAAAGACAAGCCCAAAGAAAGTTTATTGGTTAAATTTATGAAACAATTTAATGATTTTATGATTATTATTTTAATAATCGCTTCTATTATTTCTGCTGTTGTTTCAAACTTGCAAGGAGAAAACGACTATATTGATTCCATTATTATTATTGCTATTGTTGTTTTAAATGCTATTATGGGTGTTGTACAAGAAGCAAAAGCAGAAAAATCAATTGAAGCATTACAAGAAATGACTCCACCAAAAGCAAAAGTAATAAGAGATGGTATAACAAATGAAATTCATGCAGAAGAATTGGTGCCAGGAGACGTAGTTGTTTTAGAAGCAGGAAATTATGTTCCAGCAGATAGTAGAATCATAGAAAGTTTCAACTTAAAAATAGAAGAATCCAGCCTAACAGGAGAAACTGAACCAGTTTTAAAAGATGCCGATAAAATTTGTAAACCAAATGTAGCACTAGGAGATATGAATAATATGGCATTTATGGCAAGTATTGTTGTAAATGGACATGGGAAAGCAATAGTAACCCAAACGGGAATGGATACAAAAGTAGGAAAAATAGCCAATATGATGATAGAAGATGAAGCACCTGAAACACCAATTCAAAAGAAATTAGGACAAGTTGGAAAAATATTAGGAATGGTGTGTTTAGTTATTTGTTTGATTATTTTTGTAATTGGTTTAATTAAAAAAATTGATCCAATTGAAATGTTTATGACTTCTGTTGGGTTAGCAGTAGCAGCTATACCAGAAGGATTACCAGCAATTGTAACCATCATGCTTTCCATTGGCGTTACCAAAATGGCAAAGAAGAATAGTATTATACGAAAATTACCAGCAGTAGAGACATTAGGAAGTTCATCTGTTATTTGTTCCGATAAAACAGGA
The DNA here is from genome assembly GCA_022795075.1 of Clostridia bacterium. Lineage (GTDB taxonomy): Bacteria > Bacillota > Clostridia > TANB77 > CAG-508 > CAG-269. The sequence goes on from JAAWGB010000023.1 coordinate 14,269, forward strand.
ACTTTAACACAAAATAAAATGAAGGTAGTAGAAATTAACAGCAAAGATGTTAATTTTGTAACAGAATTGGCTTGTATGTGTACAGATTGCGATATATTATATCAAGAAAGAGGAGCAGAAGTAAAAGGAGAGCCGACAGAAGTAGCAATTGTTAATCAAGCACTGGCAATTCATAAAGATAAAAACCAATTGTATCAATCTATGCCAAGAGTTAGTGAAATACCATTTGATTCTAATCGAAAAATGATGACAACGATTCACAAAATAGGAAATAAATATAGAATTATTAGCAAAGGAGCACCAGATGTATTGTTAGAAAAGTGCCAAAAGCAATTAGGAAATACTTTAGGGCAAGCCCAAATGATAGAAAAGGCAAACATTCAAAAGGAAAATGAAAAAATGGCACAAAAAGCATTAAGAGTAATTGCAGTAGGATATAAGGATTTAGATTTTTTGCCACCCAAAATAGATACCAATACCATTGAGAATAATTTAATTTTTGTTGGATTAATTGGTATGATTGATCCACCAAGAGAAGGTGTAAAAGAAGCAGTTAAAACTTGTAAAAAGGCAGGTATCAAAACAGTTATGATTACAGGCGATCATATAACAACTGCCAAAGCAATAGCAAAAGACTTAGAATTATTAGGAATCAATGATAAAGCAATAACTGGACAAGAATTAGATAAAATACAACAACAAGAATTAGAAAAAACAATTTCAGAATATGCTGTATTTGCAAGAGTAACACCAGAACATAAAGTAAGAATTGTTAAGGCATGGCAAAAAACAGGTGCCATTGTAGCTATGACAGGAGATGGTGTAAATGATAGTCCAGCTTTAAAAAATGCAGATATTGGAATTGCTATGGGAAAAAATGGAACAGATGTTGCTAAAAATGCAGCAGATATGATTTTAGCAGATGATAATTTTGTAACGATTGTAGAGGCCGTAAAACAAGGAAGAAATATCTATGATAATATAAAAAAAGCAATTCACTTTTTAATTGCCACCAATATAGGTGAAATTGTAACCATATTTATGGGATTGGTTTTAGGTATGAAATCACCTTTACTGGCTATTCAATTACTATGGATTAATTTAGTAACCGATTCCTTACCAGCTATTAGTCTTGGATTAGAGCCACCTGATAAAGACATTATGAATCGCAAACCAGTTAGCCGAAGAAAAGGAATTTTTGCAGATGGGTTGTGGAATAAAATTGTAGTAGAAGGCATTATGATTGGTATGTTAACATTGGTTGCTTTTAGCCTAGGAAATAAGTTCTTTGGATTAGAAGTAGGAAGAACGATGGCATTTGTTTCTATGGGATTGTTAGAACTTATCCACAGTTTTAACATAAAAAGTGAACAATCTATTTTTAAAGTAGGGATTTTAGAAAATAAATTTTTAATAGGAAGTTTTGTTTTAGGAAGTATCATTCAAATTTCAGTAGTATTAATACCAACATTGGCAGAAATATTTAATTTGGTTCCTCTAAACCAAATACAGTGGGTTATTACTAGTATTATTTCCTTTTTACCAATTCCAATTATGGAATTACAAAAAAGATTAAATGAAATGAAATATGGAAAAACAATGTATCAAGCTAAACCAAGTATCCATTAAAAATTAATACAAATAAAAGTAAGAAATAGATAATTTTTGTTAGAAGTAAAAAGTTATCTATTTTTTATACTAAAAAAATTTATAAAGGATAATTTCTGAAAATTATAAAGAAAAAGAATGTAACTATTTTTATAAGAAACGAAATATAATTTATTAAAATGAATATAATATAAACAAAACAATGGAAAGGAAGAAGAATATGAAAGTAAGATATTTTGACAATGCTGCTACAACGAGAGTAAAAGAAGAAGTTTTAAAAGAAATGTTGCCCTATTTTAATGAAAGATATGGTAATCCATCTTCTTTATATAGTATAGGAAGAATCTCCAAAAAAGCAATTGAAGAAGCTAGAAAAAAAGTAGCCAGTTTAATAAACTGCCAGGCAAATGAAATTTACTTTACAGGTTGTGGTTCAGAAAGTGATAATACCATTATAAAAGGAATAGCTTATAGTCAAAGAAAAAAGGGAAAACATATCATTACTACTCAAATTGAACATCCAGCTGTATTGCATACATGTCAAATGTTAGAAAAACAAGGATTTACAGTAACTTATTTAAAAGTGAACAAAGAAGGAATTATCAATGTAGAAGAATTAAGAAATTCTATCCGAAATGATACGATATTAATTACGATAATGTTTGCTAATAATGAAATTGGAAGTATTCAGCCAATTGAAATGATTGCCAAAATAGCCAAAATGTATAATATTATTTTTCACACTGATGCTGTGCAAGCTTGTGGGAATGTTCCAATTGATGTCAGAAAAATGGGAATTGATTGTTTATCTTTATCTGGTCATAAATTATATGCACCAAAAGGAGTGGGAGCTTTATATGTAAGAAATGGAATTGAATTTGAAAAATTTTTGGATGGTGGACATCAAGAAAAGAACAAAAGAGCAGGAACGGAAAATGTAGCAGGGATTGTTGGATTAGGAAAAGCATGTGAATTAGCCAATTTTCATTTAATCGAACATATGAAACATTTAAAAGAATTAAGAGATTATTTTATTGCACAAGTTCAAGAAAAAATAGAAGGAGCTGTTTTTAATGGGGGAATCGAAAAACGATTACCAGGAAATGCCAATTTTTCGTTTCCGTCTGTAGATGGAGAAGCTTTACTATTAAATTTAGATGCCAAAGGAATTTGTGCATCAGCAGGTTCAGCTTGTACTTCTGGTTCATCTGCTCCTTCTCATGTTTTAGCAAGTATTGGCTTATCAGATGAACTAGCTCACAGCTCATTGAGAGTTACCTTTGGAGAAGATAACACGAAAGAAGATGTAGACTATTTGGTTGAAAGTTTATGTGAAATTGTAAAGAAACTAAGAAATTCTTAACACGACGATGAAGATTCTATATCCTTATTTTCTAGTAAAGCAATAGCACATTTCATACCATCTACACTAGCAGACATGATACCACCAGCATAGCCAGCACCTTCTCCACAAGGGTAAATGCCACCAATATTAGAAACGAAATGATGGTTTCTAACTATTTTAACAGGAGAAGAACTACGTGTTTCAACCCCTGTTAAAATACTATCAGGATGAGCAAAGCCATGAAGTTTGGTATCAAAAAATTGAATACCTTTTTTTAGTGTATCAGCAACAAAAGTTGGTAATATTTCATTTAAATTCGATAAGGTAATGCCAGGCTGATAGGTAGGTTGTACCTCTCCTAAATGATTGGATTTTTGATTTTTTAAAAAATCTTCTACTCTTTGAACAGGTGCAAAATAGTTAGAACCACCTAAAATAAAAGCTTTTTGCTCCAAATCTTTTTGAAAATCGATGCCAGCTAAAGGAGAAGTACTTTTAAAATCTTTTGGAGTTACATTTACTAAAAGAGCAGAATTAGCATTTTTACCATCTCTTAAAAAATAACTCATTCCATTTGTAACAATTGTGTTTGGTTCACTAGAAGATGGCATAACCACCCCACCTGGACACATACAAAAGGTATAACAAGAACGAGCAGTATTAGCATGATAAGCTAATTTATATTCAGCAGGAGGTAAATGTAATTTTGTAATGGTACCATATTGTGCATCATCCACCCATTTTTGCAAATGTTCGATACGAACGCCAACTGAAAAATTTTTAGCTTCCATAGAAATGCCTTTTTGATAAAGTGTTTGAAAAGTATCACGAGAACTATGACCAATGGCTAAAATTACTTGGTTAGCCATAATGCTATTTTCCATTCCCTTGCAAATAGTATGTAAGCTAGTAATATGATGATTGGTAATTTCAAAGTCAATTACTTTAGTTTGAAATAAAAAAGTTCCGCCATTTGCTAGAATGTATTCTCTCATATTTTTTATAATATGGATTAAATTGTCCGTACCAATATGTGGTTTGGCAAGAAACAAAATTTGTTTGGGAGCTCCAAAATTAACAAATTCTTCTAATACTTTTTTACAAAAGGGACTATTGATACCAGTTGTTAGTTTTCCGTCAGAAAATGTACCAGCTCCTCCTTCGCCAAATTGTACATTAGAAGAACTGTTTAATTTGCCTGTTTGGATAAAATAATCTACACTTTTTTTTCGGTTTTCTACAGGTTCTCCTTGTTCAATAATGATTGGTTTAATATTATTTTGAATAAGAGTAAGTGCAGCAAATAAACCAGCAGGACCTGCTCCAATTATAACAGGATGGGTGGAAAAGTTATTTTTTACTTGAATAGATGGCATAACGAAGCTTTTTATTTTTTCTAATTTTTTGTACTTTTTTTCGTCTTTTACTTTTATATCAATAGAATAGGTGAAATGTACGTCTTCTTTTTTTCGTGCATCGATTGATTTTTTGGCAATGTGCCAATCTAAAATGTCGTCTTTTTTGACATGTGCTTTTTCTATGGCTAGTTCTAATATTTCCTGTTCGCTTATATTTTTTCTGATTTTTATATTGTTAATTCTTAACATGATTATCTCCTAAATTTTTAACATTTGCCAAAGCTGTCAACCTAAAGTTTTTACAAAAAAGGAAGACAGCTCGGTCAAGCTAATTTTCGAAAAAATTCTAAATTCATTTTATGGCACCCTTCCACGCCAAAGCGTGAACTCTTTCCTTAAAATAAATTAAGAATTTCTATCTTAATTACTTTCCATTCGCTGTCTTCCTTTTTTGTAAAAATTTTAGGTTGACAGCTAGAGTCTAGAATGATAATTTCTATTATAGCATAAAAAATCGAAGTATGCTATAATGAACTCACTAAAAATTAGTAAAAGTTATCGAAAAATGAAAGCCTTTGGTAACTTTTTGTAGTAATGGAAAGGAATGAAAAGCAAATGGAAGAAAGTTGGACCAGTAGAACAGAATTATTAATAGGAGAAGAAGGAGCAAAAAAACTTAAAACTGCAAAAATAGCTATTTATGGAATTGGTGGAGTTGGTTCATTTGTAGTAGAAGGACTAACAAGAGCAGGAGTTGGTCATTTAGTTTTAGTAGATAATGATGTAATAGCAATTAGTAATTTAAATAGACAAATTCATGCAACAAGACAAACTGTTGGAAAAAGCAAAGTAAAAGTCATGAAAGAACGCATATTAGAGATTAACCCCGAAGCAATAGTAGACACTTATATGGCACAAGAAATAGAAGAAGGAGAAGAAAATTTAATAAACCATTCTTTTTTATATGTGGTAGATGCTGTAGATACTGTTAAAACAAAAATAAAATTGATAGAAAAAGCAACTAAAAGTCAAGTAGCAATTATATCTTGTATGGGAACAGGAAATAAATTAGATCCAACTAAATTTGAAGTAACCAATATCGAAAATACTTCTGTTTGTCCATTAGCTAGAGTTATGAGAAAAGAATTGAAAAAAAGAGGAATTAATCAAGTAAAAGTGTTGTACTCAAAAGAAGAGCCAATCAATACAAAGCAGCAAAATCAAGAAGAACATATGCTTCCTCCTGCTAGTATTTCATTTGTTCCATCTGTTGCAGGTCTTATTTTAGCAGGAGAAGTTATCAAAGATATTATAGATAAATAAGGTATTATTTTGTTTATCATGTAATTATGTAATATGCTTATACGAAAATAAAATGAAGATTTTATTAATTCTGTTAGAACTCTTTTATTTTTGATAGGATTATTATATAATGTGGGTGATGAAAGTAATGGGGAAATATATGAGAAAGAAAATAATAAAGTATGGTATAAAAATATTTTGGATATTTGTAATAGGTAGTGTTTTCGGATTTTTTGCAGAAATGCTATATGCTTTAGTCTATACAAGGACAATAGAAATAAGACAAGGGTTAATTTATGGACCATTTATACAAATTTATGGAATGGGAGCAGTAGCTTATTATATATTAATTTCTAATATTCAAGAGCCAAGACAAGCATTTTTCTATGGAATGCTTATGGGAGGTGCTTTAGAGTATTTGTGTTCTTTTTTTCAAGAAATCTTTTTTGGTACAATTTCTTGGGATTATTCTCATCTTTTTATGAATTTGAATGGTAGAACTTCTTTGTTATATTGTGTATATTGGGGAATTATTGCAATTGTATATCTAAAGATGATTTACCCAGTTTTTCAAAAGGTGGAGCCTCTTATAGATAAAACTAGCGTTAAAATTATTACCGTATTTTTTATGTTGTTTATGATTTTTGATATTACCATATCTTGCATGGCAGGAAATCGTCAGCAGGAAAGGAGACAAGGTATATTGCCAAAAGGCTCAGTAGATGAGTTTTTAGATAGAACTTATCCAGATGAATTGTTAGATAGAATTTATAACAATAAAAAAGATGTTTAGAAAAGGAAGAAAAATGGCTAATTTAGAATTATATAAAATTTTTGTTATGGTTGCAAAAGAAGAAAATTTGACAAAAGCTAGTGAAAAACTCTACATTTCACAGCCAGCAGTTACCAAACATATAAAAAATTTAGAAGAAATGTTAGAAATAAAATTATTTTGTCGATCGAATCATGGAATATTACTAACCCAGCAAGGTAAAAAATTATATGAGGAAATAAAAGAACCGATTCATAGGTTGCTAGAAGTAGATGAAAAATATGTAAATAAAAATAGAAACATAAATTTAGGTGTACATTCTACAATATTAAATAAAATATTAGGAGAATGTATCAACTATTATTATAAGAAAAATATAAAAAGTAAAATTAATACTTTTAACTTAGAAAATCAAGAAATGATAAGGAAATTAAAAGAAAAAGAATTAGATATTGTTTTTTCAAAAAAGCTTGTTATAGAAGATAAAAAACAAAAAATAGAATTTATTAAGCTAGGAAAATGGACAGAGATTTTAATTGCTAATGGTAATTCTAAATGGAAAGGAAAAATCGTAACAGTAGAAGATTTAAAACATGAAAATTTTTATATGCCAAGAAAACGATCTGCGACACCAAAGAATTTTTTTGAATCAACCAACAGTAAATATGAAGATTTTAATCAAATTGAACATATTACTTATGGAATTATTGTAGATGTATTAAAAAATACAGAAGGAATTGGTTTAGTAACGAAGGAATTTGTAGAAAAAGAACTAGAAAAAAATAAAATGATTATTTTAAAAACAGAATTTGAAATTGCACCAGTTGAGTATGGTATTTATTTAAATAAAGATAATAAATTTGAAGAATTAGACCAATTTATAGAAATTATAGGAAGTACATTGGAAAATAGATATAACATATAGGAATAACTCAAATACAAATATGTATTATACAATTGTGAATCCATGTCACATAATTAAGATAGAGATTAGTTATGAAGGGATGGATTAACATGAAAGAAAAATTAGGAGTGATACATGGAAGATTTCAGGTATTACATAATGACCACATGAAATATTTACTAGCAGGAAAGCAAAGATGTGAACATTTAGTAATTGGGATTTGCAATCCCGAGATAGATTTGACAAAATACACAGATGCTAACCCACATAGATCAAAACAAAGTTCCAATCCACTTACTTTTTTTGAAAGAATGGAATGTATCAAAAATTCTTTATTAGAAGTGGGGGTTAAGCAAGAAGAATTTGAAATTGTACCATTTCCCATTAATTTTCCAAAGAAAATATTTAATTATGCACCTAAAAAAGCAAAATATTATATGACAATATATGATAAATGGGGAGAAGAAAAACTTAAAACATTAAGAGAAGATTTAAAATTAGATGTAGATGTATTATGGAGAGTATCATTAGAACAAAAAGGAATTAGTGCATCTGACATTAGAAAATGTATACAAGAAGGGAAAGAATGGAAACAATATGTGCCTCGATTTGTTTATGAATATATAAGAGAAAATAAGTTAGATATCCGTATCAAAAGCTTATTAGATAATGAGGTACGGATAATATGAAGATTTATATGATTATTTTAGATGGGGCAGCAGATAGGAAAATAAACATTTTAGGCAATCAAACACCATTGGAAAAGGCTAAAACAGAAGCATTAAATCAATTTGCACAAAATGGACAAGAAACGATGATAGAAATAATTGACAATCAAATTGTACCAGAATCTGATTCTGGTGCAATGGCATTATTATCTTATGAACCCAAAGTATATTATCCAGGAAGAGGAACATTGGAAGGATTAGGCACAGGATTTATTCCAAAAGGCTATAACTATGTAGCTTTTAGAATCAATTTTGCTTCTTATGATAAAAACAACAAAAAATTAGATAGAAGAACGGCCAGAGGCTTAGTAGATGAAGAATTAAAACAATTAGCCAAAGAAATAAATGAAAAAGTAGATTTATCAAAATTTAAAGTTGAATTTAAATTATTAGCATTTGGTCATCATAGAGGGATATTATGTTTTTACAGTAAAGAAAAACAATTATCTGGAAATATATCTAATACAGATCCTGGGTATAAAAAAGAAGGAGTTTGGGGATTTCCTGTTTCGAATTATGAACCAAAACCACAAAGATGTTATCCATTAGATGAAACAGAAGAGGCAAGATTTACAGCCAATTTAGTAAATGAATTTGAAAAACAAACAAGTAAAATTTTAGAAAAATCTACAATAAATGAAAAAAGAGAACAAGAAGGAAAAATGCTTGCCAATTACATTTTAATTCGTGATGGCGGTGAAAAACCTAAAAAAATGCCAAAGTTTCAAGAAAAATTTAATTTAACACTTTCTATATATGGTCAACTTCCTGCTGAAAAAGCAATTGCTAATTTAATTGGAGCAAAATTCACTCTTTCAAAAGCATTAGATTTACAATTAGATAAAAAATTTTTAGAAGATTGTAGTAGAAAGTTAATACAAGATGAAGCAGATGTAGTTTTTATTCATGTAAAAGGACCAGATGAACCTGGTCATGACAATGAACCATTTAACAAAGTGAAAGCAATTGAATTAATTGATAAACATTTAATAGCAAATTTATTAAATGAAATAAAAAAAGAAGATATTGTAATTGTAACTTGTGATCATGCTACACCTTGTGAATTAAAAAGACATTCTAAAGATAAGGTTCCAATTTTAATAAGTGGAGGAAATTTCAAAAAAGATGGAAGTATTCGATATGATGAACAAACAGCTAAAAAGGGGAAATGCCCAATTACAAAAGCAATTGAAATACTTCCTTATGTAATAGAAAAAAGGAATGAAATGAAAGATGATAAAAATAGAAAAAGTAAAATTTAGAAAAATTTTAAATTCTGTTGGAAATTTAACCTTTGAAATAGAAATGGTAGATAAGGAAGGAAGAAAAGCCATAGCATCTAGTCCAAAAGCGATTCAATCAGGAAGACGAGAAGTTATTACGACACAAGAATTAAATATTTCTATTTTCAATAGATTAATCAATAAAATATGTGAAAAAGAAATAGAAAATCAAAAACAATTTGATACCATAGTTTATGAATATATCAATCAATTAGGTTCAGATATTTGTCTTTCCATGTCATTAGCATTTGCTAGAATAATGGCACAAAAAAAGCAAAATTCACTAGTAAAATATATTGCTACAATTGCTTCTTATCATACTGATTATAAAATGCCAAAACCATTAGTAACTGTATTTTCAGGAGGCGTACATCATGCTAAAAATAAAGGAACCATTCAAAATATTATGCTTTGCATAAATAGAGAACCTTTTTCAAAAGCAATCCAACCAATACAAGAGATTTATACCAATATTGAACAACAATTAAAACAAATAGGACAATTAAAAGGTTATGGGGCATCTAGTGGAATGCTAGTAGATACTATGACAACAGAAGAAAAGTTTGAAATGGCATTAAATGCTATAAAAAAGTTAAAGTACGAAAAAGAAGTAACATTAGCAATAGATGTTGCAGCAGAGCATTTTTTTCAAAATAATGAATATGAATATGAAGGAAAGAAACGAACTTCAAAGGAGTTAAAACAAATCATTACAAATTACAAAGAAAAATATAACTTAACTTATATTGAAGATCCATTTGATTCAGATGATGAAGAAATGTGGTGTCAATTTAAAAAGGAAAATGCTAATATAGCAATTGTAGGAGATGACTTATTTGCTACTCAAAATCAATATATTAATCCTAAGTTAGCTAATGGAATTATTATAAAAATGAATCAAATAGGAACCCTAACAGGAGCAATAGAAACATTTATGAAAGCCAAAAAAGAAAATATGATAACTTGTGTTTCGCATCGTTCCATTGAAACAGAAGATGTTTCTATGTGTGATTTAGCAGTTGCCTTAGATGCGGATTATATCAAAATTGGAGGACCAAGAAGAGGAGACCGTATTATAAAATATAATCAACTATTGCGATTGGAGGAGCAAATAAAATGATAGTAGTAACATCAGGTTCAAGATATATTGATATTGATGCTTATGCTAGTTGTATGGCTTATAGGGAGTTATTAAAATTAAAAGGAATACCAGCAAAAGCTATTAGTACAGCAAAAATAAATGAAAGCATAACCAAAAGTTTAAGCCAATTTGATGCAAAATTAGATAAGCTAGAAAACAATAGTGAAGATGAATATATAGTAATAGATGTATCGAATCAAGAATATTTTGACAAAATTATAAAACAAGACCGTATCATAGAAATAATTGATCACCATACAGGATTTGAATCATATTGGGGAGAAAAACTAGGAGAAAAGGCAGATATCGAATTTATAGGAGCGGTTGCAACCAAAATAGTAGAAAGATATGAACAAGAAAATCTATTAGATAAGATGAACCAAGAAATTGCTTATTTATTAATGGCAGCTATCTTAGATAATACTTTGAATTTTAAAGCAAAAGTAACTACTTTAAGAGATAAAAACGCTTATCAAAAATTAGAAAAAATAACAGGAAATGACAGTAATTATGGTGAAAAATATTTTTTAGAATGTCAAGAAGATATGGAAAAAAACTTAGTTCAAGCTATTCAAAATGATACAAAGTTAGAACAGGTAAATGAAATCATACCATATGTTTTTGGTCAATTAACAGTTTGGGATAAAAAGAATATATTAGAAAATAAAAACACGATAAGCCAAACTTTGTGTGCTTTTGGAAAAGAATGGATGATGAATTTGATTTGCTTAAAAGATGAAAAAAGTTATATTTTAGCACAAAATCAAC
>JAAWGB010000024.1 GCA_022795075.1 Clostridia bacterium
GACAAAGACTTCTACATAGATGACAATGTTTCGGGATATACCTTTAATAGACCTGAATTTTCAAAAATGATTGAAAAAGTAAAAGGAGGAAAAATTGATGTTGTAATAGCAAAAGATTTATCAAGAATTGGAAGAAACAATGGAAAAGTTTTAGTACTTATTGATGAATTCAAAAATATGCAAAAAAATTTAATTCTAGTTTCAGAAATGGGAGGAACTTATGATGTTTTAAATGACAGAGATGATACAATTGGAATTACAACATGGTTTAACGAAAGATATGTAAAAGACTGTTCAAGAAAGACAAGAGATCATATGTATTCTAAACAAAAATCGGGAAGATTAATAATGGGAAATTATTATGGGTATGTAAAAGATACAGAAGATGTTACAAAGTTATATGTAGATGAAGAAATACGACCTGTTATAGAATTAATATATAAACTATATATTGAAGATGGTTTAGGTAGAAAGAAAATTTGTGATATTTTGAATAGCAAATATGACTACCCTACTCCTTCTGTATATTATCAACAAAAGCATTTAGAAAGAGGAAGAATATACAAACATCCTGTACAAAAATTATGGTCTACCTATATGATAAGTAATATTTTAAATAATGATGTATATACAGGAACACTTAGAACTCATAAAAAGAAAACTATTTCTATAAGAGGCAGAGCAATTAAACTTCCAGAAGAAGAACATTTTGTATTTGAAAATCATCATGAAGCAATCATTTCAAAAGAAACATTTGAATTAGCACAAGAAATTAGAAAAAGAAAAGCAAATTCAAAAAGTACTTGTCGGGACAAGAAAAAGAAACTATGCTTTTTCTGGATTAGTTAAATGTGGTGATTGTGGATTTGGAGTAAGTCGGTATAACCATGAATCGAAAACAAAAGCAAAAAGGCTATGAATGTTCCCAATATAGAACTTATGGGAAAACAAGATGTAAATGTCATGAAATAAAAGAAAGTGATATGATTATTCATTTAAAGGAGTTTCTAAAATTTACAAGACAAAAATATATTGATGAAATAACTAAAATAGAAATTGAGACGAAAACTACTAATATGCAAACTAATAAAGAAAAGATTAAATATGAACTTGAAACTTTAAAGGCAGAATATAAAGTATTATTAAATCAAAAAATAAGAGATTTAACAGCAAATACTAGCGAATATCAAAAACAAATGATAGAAAATACATACAAAGAACTAGAACAGGATAAAACAAATAAAATAGAAAAATTAGAACTTATGATAGAAAAAAAAGAACAGGAAATTTCAAAAGAAAAAATAAAAAAGCTAAAAAATGCAATAGAGTATTTCGATGAAATAATTTTAAGTGAAATACCAAGCAGGTATGTTTTAGAAAATATACTAGATAAAATATGGATTTATAGTGATAAAACCATAAAATTCGATTTAAAAGTCAATATCGAAAAGTTAATATAATCCTCCCCACATTGTAAGACTTTACCCCTGTATGTACAACAGAGATGATAGCTTTCACAAGAGCACATCAATATTTTAAAGACTTAAATACAGAATTATTAGGATTGAGTGTAGATAGTAATAGTTCACATGATGCATACCAAATTTTACCAATAGAGAAATAAAAATAGCAATCACCTGCAAAATATATTGCAAAGATATACATAATATGGTAAAATATTATTATAGCAATTTATTAATGACTGTTCTAAAAGAAAGGAGAACGCAATATGACACGTGACAAAATTAAAGGAAAAATGGCACTTAAATTTGAAGACAGAAAGGAAGGTAGCAAAGCTCTTGTAGGCATAGAATTGGATGAAATAGCGATGATTGAAATTGCCAATTTTATTGATGGCTTTTATGCAGGAAAAGAGAGTGTAGTGCTGGGGACGGTTTATGGTTCAGTTGAGCAGAAGATTGCTGATAAAATACTACAACGTTATGCCAACGACACCACCACTGACAGACAGCAGGCTTACGACTTAATTTGTGAAAAACTCAAAGATTTTTAGAATGGATATTTTTAACACTTTTGTAATAGTGTTAGCAACGAAATGTAAGTGTTAAGCTTACATTTCGTTGCTTTTATGAAAATAATATTTTTTATAAAACTTGATAAACTATCAAAATAATGGTAATATATAAACAAGAGATAGAACTGTTATAAAAAAGGAGTTGAATTATAAAATGAGTGAAAAAGTATATACGATTGAAGAAATAAAAGAAATGATATACGATATATTAAAAAAATATGGAATTGAAAAAGCATATATATTTGGTTCATATGCAAGAGGTGAAGCAAATCAGCAATCTGATATTGATATCATGATAAAAAAAGGAAACTTAAAAACACTTTTACAATTATCTGCCCTTGCCTATGAAATAGAACAAATATTACAAAAGCAAATTGATATTGTAATAGAAGAAACATACACGAAAGATATAAATTATGATAGTGAAACGATAAAGCTTGCTAAAAATATATTTTATAACGAAGTAAAGAAAGAGAGATTGAATATATATGAGTAATTTAAATAGAGATTTAACAGTGTTATTACATATGAAAGAATATTGTGAACAAATAGAAAAAACATTTGATATGTTTGGAAAAAATATAGAAGATTTTAATATTAATGTTGTATTTAGAAATGCAATTTCTATGCCTATATTTCAAATAGGAGAACTTGTTAATCATTTGACAGAAGAATATATTGTAGCAACACAAAATGATATAAATTGGAATGAAATAAGAGGAATGAGAAATCGTTTTGCACATGGATATTATGATATGGATTATAGTATTATTTTTGATACGGCTATAAATGATATACCTCTAATAAAAGAATTTATTGATAAAGAAATTAAGAAATTAATGAAATAAAAATTATTGAAATTTATAGAAAAATTATATTCAAGAACTTATTTACATATTAAACATAATAATAAATTTATAAAAGTAAATAAACATCCAAAACACTTTAGAATAAAATCTAAGGTGTTTTTTGTTAAGTAAAAGCTAATAACCGGATACAAAATACAGAAAAAATAATAGCAAAAAGTATCCAAACGATGAATTTTTTGATGGCAAAGAATAGGATATTTTAACAATAGTCAAACATTTGGAAAAAATTAAAAAAACAAAAAATAGTTGTAGAGAGTTTAAAGGGTAAGAAACAGGTAAAGGGTACAAAAGAAAAAACATGCTGTAGCATAGAAAAAATAGAAAGGAGTGGATAGAATGAAAAGAAGATTAACAGAAAAAGACATTTTATTGATAGAATTTTTATGTAAGTACAAAATGATGCTAGCAACGGATAGTAAAAAAATTTACAAGTCAAAGGAGTATTATTTAAAAAGATTAAAAGTTTTAGAAAAAGAACAATACATAAAACGAGTAAATCGATATTATATAAAATTAGACATAAAAGGGATTAAATTAGTAAAAGAACTGGGGTTTTACTATCACAATGTATGTAGAAAAGAAAAATATCAAGAAAGAGTGCAAGAAATTATGAAGATTGCAACATTAACATTAGACAGTGATATAAGATTTTTAACAAGTTGGGAAATAAAAGATAGCAATGTTTTCACCGAAATGGGAAGAACTTTTATTGGACTATTAAATTATTGTGACAGAGATTATATTGCATATTACATTTCAAAAGATAAAAGTTTTCATTATGTTAGACAAGTTATAAATGATGTAAATAAGAATATACAGTACAATAAATCAGTCGTATTTATGGAAAATTTTAAGAATCTAAATAAAGGTAATCAATATTTTATCTTTGGAAAAAAGTCAACATTAATAATTAATCCAACCAAAGAAAACTTGAATAGAATTAGATTGCTTCAAGAAATTGATTGTTACGATATTTTACAACAAATTTATAAAGGAAAAGAAATATTACTTTCTAATTGGAATAAAGCAGATTATATGACTGAAGAAAAACAGTACATTTTGTTTATGCCGTTTATTGATACAGAAAAATTACATGGTTTAAATATAGCTTTTAATAATAACGAGAAGCCAAATAGAAAAATTGATATTGTTACACTAAAAGAAAATATAGAAAAGGTAGAAGAAATTTTGATTAGTGATATTAACATTATTGAATTAGATAAATATTTGATTGATACATAAGTAAGAAAAATAAAAAATTAAAATACTTTATTTTCTTAAAGATTTATGCTAGAATTGTGACATGGGTTCGATAATTGGTAAGACATTTTGATATAGAAAAGATGAAAGGATACAAATATGGAAAAAGACAATGTAATAAATGAAATAGAAGAAAAAGATTTAAAGCAATTACAACAAATTTTGAAAAATACTTTTAACAATAATATAAGTTATGAAAAAATACAAAACTTATATAAAAAGGCAAAAGAAAATAAGGATATTTATATTTTGGGATATTACATAAAAAATAATTTGGTAGGAACAGTTACATTAAATATTTTAACATTACCATCTGGAAAAGAAGCAACAATATGGGATGTGGCAGTAAATGAAGAATATAGAAGATTACGAATAGCAACTAAATTAATGAATAAAGCAGAAGAAATAGCAAGAAAAGAAGAAATAAAAAGAATATGGTTATTTAGTGGATTTCATAGAAAAGAAGCACACGAACTATATAAAAAGTTAGGCTATGATGAAAATAGAGATAAAGCATTTGTAAAAGAAATATTAGAACAAAATTAAAAGGAGAAAAATATGTGGCTATATTGGTGTTTACTGTCAACAGTTATTAGTGGATTTACTTCCATTGCTATGAAGAAATGTTCCAATAATGAACAAAAAAGATTAGCAATAATGGGATTGTTTTCTTATCATAGCATTATGATAATTGTAAGCTTAATCATAAATCCAGAATTTATTTTAAAATTGAATTTAAGGCATATTTTCGAGATACTTCCTGGAGCAATTATGCAAGCAATTGGATTTTATTGTGCATTTTCTTGTGTCAAATATGGAAAAGTAGCAATCACATCATCTATCAAAAAGTGTAATACGGTTGTGATTTTTTTATTAGGAATTATTGTATTAAAGGAAGAATTTACAATATTCCAAATCATCATTTCAGCGATATTAATTATCTTATCTATTATGTTGGCAAAGCCCAAAATTAATACAACAGCAATAGAAAAGAAATTAGAAAGAAAATCAATATTATATGCATATGGGTATGTGTTATGTAATGGAATATCTAAAGTTCTAAATAAAGTATATGTAACAAACTTTGAAAATCCATTATATGTGATATTCAATTATGCTATTGTTACGATTATAGGGGTACTAATTTATTGTATTCTTACAAAAAACTGGGACTATATAGATATTCGAAAAATAAAGGCAAAAAGATACTTTCTATTGCAATCATTAACGGATGCTTCTTCATCAATATTTAGTAGATTTTCTATGTTAGATGGGGATATTTCAGTTATTTCAGTGATTAATACAAGTTCCATTGTAATTACAGTTTTAGCATCAAGATTTATATTAAATGAAAAGATAACATGGAGAAAGTATTTAATGATATTAGGAATCTTTATGTGTGTGTTTATTTTAGCATTAATAAAATAAATTTTGATATAGAAATTCTGATTGTTTTATGTAAAATATATATGTAAGTGGATATAAAAAATACTTAAAAGTATTGAAAATAGGCAAATAAAAAAATTTAAGTGTATATATTCCAATTTCTAAAAAAAAATAGTATACTATAAATATATTAAAAATTGCTCACTATAAAATATAACTTATATAGTGATACCTAAAAATAGGGTAAGCCAATTATATTTGGCAATGACTTTGTGAAATAACAAAGGTAAGAATGAACACTTTGCAATATAGCAAAGATAAAAGTAAGTAACGCACAAAAGTAACTTGTAGAAAAATGCAATAGGATAAGTGCGTTTAAAAGTAAAATTCTAATATTTAAAAGGGATTATTGTGTCTAAAAATAAATACAAATTTTATGAAATAACAAGTAAAATAAAAACTTGTTATTTTTTTGTGCAATTTTTAATATATCTATAACAAGACAATTTCAAAGAAGGTGGAATATGAAGGAACAAAAAGATAAAGAAAAAGTATATTGTATATTTAATTCAGAAAAAGAAAATATAACTGAAAAAATAGGAAAAGCATTTGAAATATATTTAAAAGAATGGATAAAAACAAAAGAAGAACTTGAAAAAAGTAAGAAAAAGCATTAAAATTATCCTAAGCAGGTGATTGCTAGGAACAGAAGATCGGAGATGATAAAATATGGTTTTTAGCAATCGGAACAATCATAAATAAAACTTTTAAAGTAGGAATTTATATACGTTTATCTCGTGAAGATGGAGATAAATTAGAAAGTGAAAGTGTATCAAATCAAAGAAATATGCTACAAAGATATATCAAAGAAAATGAATATATTCTAATCGATGAATATGTAGATGATGGGATTTCTGGAACAACCTTTGAAAGACCAGAATTTAAAAGAATGATTTCAGATATAGAAGAAAAAAGAATCAATATGGTGATTACGAAAGATTTATCAAGACTTGGTAGAGATTATATAAAAACAGGTTATTACATAGAAAATTATTTTCCAGAAAACGACATTCGATATGTTTCTATATTAGATGGTATAGACACCTATTTTGATACAACCAATAATGATGTAACACCATTTAAAGCAATTATAAATGATATGTATGCTAAAGATATATCGAAAAAAATTAAAGGAGTGCTAAAAGAAAAAGAACTAAAAGGCGAATATTTAGGAAGCTATGCACCTTATGGCTATCAAAAAAGCCAAACACAAAAAAATAAGCTAGAAATTGACACCAATGTTTCTTATATAGTGGAACAAATTTTTGAACTATATTCAGAAGGAAATGGATTTCAAAAAATAGCAACCATATTAGATAATGAAAATATAAAAACACCAAGTCAGTATATGAATATGAGTCATCAAAGAGAAACTTGGAGTCCGAAAAGTATAAGAGCAATACTCATAAATGAAGCCTATATTGGAAATACCGTTCAAAATAAGTGTGTTTCTATCTCCTATAAAATCAAAAAGAAAAGGAAGAAAACACCAGAAGAATATATTAGAGTGGAAAATACGCATGATGCCATTATTTCAAAAGAATTGTTTGCTAAAGTACAAGAGATAATGAAAAGCAAAAAAACTTTATCAACAACAAAACATGACTTTCTATTTAAAGGTTTGCTATTTTGTCATAATTGTGGCAGAAAATCTAGAGTATGTTATAGAGGAAAAAATTCTAAAATAGGATACATAGATTGTAGTTTAGCAAGAGGAAAAGACCGAAAGTGTAAGACTTCCAATTATAATTATAACAAATTTGAAGAAAAAATTTTGTATATTATAAGACAAATATGCAAAAACTATGCAAATAAGAACGAATTGAAACATATCTATGAAAAATGCAAAAATAACTATGAAACTCTGATTGAAAAAGAAACATTTCACTTGAAAGAGATAGAAAATAAAATAGCAGATGTATCAAAGAAAATTGATAAAATGTATTTAGATAATGTAAATGGATTGATAACAAATGATGATTATTTTAGGTATTCTAGAGATTTTATCGAAGAAAGAGAAAGACTAAAAAGAGAAAAATCCAATACAGAAAATAAAATTGATACCTTAAAAGATAAACAAAAAAATCATGAAAATGATGAAGAAATAGAAAACGTCATTGATACATTTTTAGAGATGGAAAAGCCAAGTAAGAAAATATTATATGAGCTAATAGATAGAGTAGAATTAGATGAGTATAAAAATATTTATATTTATTTTAATTTTTCAGAACTTAATATTATAAATGAACAGTTAAATGATCTATGTATCATACAAAGTGCATGATTTAATATTATTCAAACAGAAAAGGTTTATTATATTTTTTATGAAGTAACAATTCGGGGGGACCAACAAATTATAGACTGTTATGTAGTTGGGAGTTACAAATAAAAAATATAATAAACCTAGAAAATAAGTACGATTTTAAGTTGGTAAAATTAGAAATAGCACACATTTGGCTTGGATGTATGATATTTACTGTAAAACAGGAATAAAAGTATCTTTTCCAATCATTGCAGATAGAAATGGTCAAATTGCTAGAAAATATGGTATGATAGCTAATGATGTTAGTAATACCCAAACAGTGAGAAATGTATTTATTATTGATGATAAAGGTGTGATAAGAACTATTTTAATTTATCCATTAAACATAGGTCGATTTATTCCTGAAATCATAAGAATTGTGCAGGCATTGCAAATGGCTGATTGTAGTAAAGTTTCAACTGCCGCTAATTGGATGCCAGGGCAACCAGTAATTGTACCACCACCAAAAACTTTTGAAGAGTTGCAAAGAAGAAATGAAGAAATTGAAAAAAATAGAAATGGAATTACTTGGTATTTAAGTTTTAAAGAACCAGAACAAAAATGCGTAGAAAAAAAAGAAGTATGCAATAAATTAAAAGAAGAAAAATAATTTTATCAAGATTTGTACATACTAAAATGGATAGAAAATTTAGGAGGTACAAATGGAAGCAAATCAAAAAATTAATTGTACAGTTGCAAGTTGTAAATATAACAATCAACAAAATGCAAAATGTACATTAGAATCTATTCATGTTGCACCAGTTGAAAATACACACACACAAACAACAGATGAATCAATGTGTGCCAGTTATGAATGTGAATAGTAGTATTAAAATGAAAAAAGTAGCAAATGTCAAACTAAAATATTATGTTATAAAGGAGTATTGTTTGTTCAAGTAATTTTCATAGAACTTCTAAATTTATTTTATGGAACCCTTTCAAAACAAGTTTGAACATTTTCCATAAAATAAATTTAGAAGTTCTATCTAAAATTACTTTCAATTTATGATACTCCTTTATAACATAATATTTTAGCTTGACATCTGTTAGTATTGTTTTTTAATTTTTTATGATGGGTACTTGACAGATTGTGAAAATAGAAATACAATAACCAAAAAAGGAGGAAAGAGAGATATGTTAGTTACAACAAAGGAAATGTTTGAAAAATCAATGAAAGAAGGATTTGCTATAGGAGCATTTAATGTTAATAATATGGAAATTATACAAGCAATTGTTGATGCTGCACATGAGAGCCAATCACCTGTTATTTTGCAAGCATCATCAAGTGCAATTAAATATGCAAGAGTTAATTATTTAATGAAAATGGTACAAGCAGCAGTTGAGGAATATCCAGAAGTTCCTATTGCTATTCATTTGGATCATGGCCCAGACTTTGAAACAGCTAAAATGTGTATAGATAGTGGCTTTACATCTGTTATGATTGATGGTTCAAAATACGATTTTGAAGAAAATGTGGCATTAACTAAAAAGGTAGTAGATTATGCTCATAGAAAAGGAGTAGTAGTAGAAGCGGAATTAGGAAAATTAGCTGGAATAGAAGATGATGTTAATGTTTCAGCATCAGATGCTATGTATACAGACCCAGTACAAGCTCAAGAATTTGTGGAAAGAACAGGGTGTGATTCTTTAGCAATTGCTATTGGAACGAGTCATGGTGCCTATAAGTTTAAAGGAGAGGCAAAATTAAGATTTGACATTTTAAAAGAAATTAAACAAAGAATACCAAATACACCAATTGTATTACATGGAGCATCAACTGTTATACCAGCATTAGTAGAAATGTGTAACCAATATGGGGGAGATATACCAGGTGCAAAAGGTGTACCAGATGATATTTTACATGAAGCAAGTATTTCAGGAGTATCTAAAATAAATGTAGATACAGATTTAAGATTGGCTATGACAGCAGGAATTAGAAAAGTATTTGTAGAAGAGCCAAATGCGTTTGACCCTAGAAAATATTTAACACCTGCAAGAGATTTGATTAAAGAAACTGTAAAACATAAAATGACAGAAGTTTTTGGCTCTAGTAATAAAATTTAGTAAAAATATTACACAAGAATAATAGTAAAAGATTAAAAAGAGATTGAAAGGTGATTTTGAAAAAATCACTTTTCAATCTCTTTTAATATTGTTTGTTTTTTAGGTTAATAGCAATTTGTCTTTGAGCATCTTTTTTTGCCAAATCTTGACGTTTATCATACAGTTTTTTACCTTTTCCAACTCCCAATTCTATTTTAACATGATTTCCCTTAAAATAAAGACTAATAGGAACTAGCGAATATCCCTTTTGCTTGGTCAAGCCCATAAGTTTATGAATCTCTTTTTTATGTAATAATAATTTTCGATCACGTAATGGGTCTTTGTTAAAAATATTGCCATGCTCATAGGGACTAATGTGCATGCCACAAATAAAAATTTCGGCATTTTTTAGGTAAGCATAAGAATCTTTTAAGTTAATTTTTCCACTTCGAATGGATTTGATTTCTGTACCACTCAATACAATTCCTGTTTCTATTTTATTTTCTATATTATAATTGTGATAAGCAGTAGGATTTTTGGCAATTAATTTTGTATTCATAATAGATACCTCGTTTTTTAATTTTTTTTTATTATAACATATATTATGAAAGAACAAAAGTAGAAATGAAAAGTTGCTAAAAGTAAATACTTTTAGCAACTTTTTAAATTAATCTCTTCCATTGTAATCAGAAGAACGCATTTGCATGGAATAATACCATACTAGAGCAATGATTGCAATTGCTGCAATACCTATAATTAACCAAGTCCAAGCTGTTGCATTCATTCCCATGAATGTATTATCAGTTGTAGAGGTTCTAGTAGCTGTGTAATTCCCATTATTAGTAGTTGCAGTTCTATTATAATTATTATCATGGTTTATTGTATTTTTCATTTCGTTTCCAATATTATTGGCTCCTTGTTCCATTTTACCAGTAGCATCTTTAGAAGCATTTGATACGTCTTTTGCTGCATCTTCTACTGCTTTTTCTGCACCACCTACCATATCTCTTACACCATCTGCGGCATCTTGTAAACCATTATTAGCAAGAGAGATAGAAAAAGAAAAAATTGTAATGGTTAGAATAGCGATACTTGTTAATAATTTTTTGTACATAAAATTATCCTCCTATTTAAAATTTCAATAAACTTATTAGTTTTCATATAATTTCATATGAAAATTAAATACTAATAATAGTATCGAAAAAAAAACAAGTTTTATACATACAAAAATTTCAAAAATATAAAAAACTTCCACACATGGAAGTTTTTGTAATTTATTTTTTTAATCGAATTAATATAGCTATTGATAATAAAATTAAAAGTATACCAATTACGATTAATAAAATGTTTAGAATATTGGATAAACCTAATCCTTTATTAGATGTTGAATTCAAATCACTAACAGTTGTAGTAGGTGTGGTAGTAGTTGAAGTAGGATTGTTTGTGCTGGTATTGGTTTCGTTTGAATGATTAGTGCTAGTATTAGAATTGTTAGTTGTATTAGAATTTGTATTTGTGTCTGAATCTGAATCTGCATCATTATTACTATCACTATTATTATTTCTACTTGATGTATTAGATGTTAAATCCATATTACTATCTCCAGTTAAATCATCTGTTATATTTAAATCAACAGCATAACAGAAATTAAAGCTTAATAACATAACCATAACTGTTAAAATAAAAATTAATTTTTTTGTTTTCATCTTTCTTTTCCCTCCATTTAAACCAATTTGGTTATTCTTTTGTTTCTTTACTATGATAACACAAAATGTTAAAAATTGTCTAGTAAAATTTAGAAAATCTTTTAAATTTTTCTAAAAAATTAATAGGATTATAAATTAATAAATTTAAAAAAGTTACAGGAAAATGTGTAATTTTGAAGAATTTGTATATACTATAATTACTATTAGAAAGGGTTGGTGATTTTATGATACAAATTAGACCAGTAACAGATTTGCAAAATAATTACAGTGCTATTGAAAAAGAAGTTTTAGAAAGTGATGAAACGATGTACTTGACTAAAAATGGATATGGTTCTATGGTTATAATGAGTATAGAAAAATATACAGAATTAGCAGATAGACCTACTTTTATTGCATCAGAGCCAAATACAGGTCTAAAAAAAGAACATATTGAAATTATTTCAAGACCGAAAAGAGATGTTGATGATGATGAATAAAAATATCAAATAAAATTATGGCAAAATTCTATTTGTATAATAAGAGTGAAGTTCTTATAAAGAGATTTACTCTTATTATATTTTATTTAAATATAATTAAAAAAAACACTATAATTATCGATTCGAAAAAGATATAGAAGACTTAAATCAAATTTTTAATAATTGTGATAAAATAGTATTAAATAATATTATTAAAGAAATTTTGTTAAAAACATATTTTCTTAAATTATTCGAAATGTGTTATAGTCAAAAAGTCATTAAACTATTGATTTTTACTAAAGTAGAAAGTATAATAACAGTATAAAAATAGGAGTGAATAAAAATGATATATTTGAGAATATTCTATCTAAGCGAATAGAAAATCAAGAAAAGAATAATCAAAGGGAAAAATTAGAAAAACAATATATGCAATATAAATATAATCTTATTAACTATTCTTCTTTAGAAGATTTAAGCATTTCAGTCGAAACTAGAAATAAAACACAAAGTAAATTTATAAAAAGTAGAATAGAAGAAAATGCAAGAGAATTTTCTAATGGACAAACAGCATTAGAATTTTTTGATAAAGAATTAAAAGAAGATGCTTTATATTTACTGGATGAACCAGAAAATAGTTTGTCACCAAAGTTTCAAATTGAATTGATACAGTTAATAACAGAATTAAGTCGATTTTTCAAGTGTCAATTTATAATAGCAACACATTCTCCATTTTTGTTATCGATACCAAATGCTAAAATATATGATTTAGATTCAATTCCTGTTGTAACAAAAAAATGGTATGAATTAGAAAATATGAAAATATATTATAATTTTTTTAAAGAACATAAAATCAAATTAAAGGAGGTTCTTAGTGGAAAATAATAAATTAGAAACAATATCAAATCTTTTTGAGGACAGTAAGATAAGAAGTGCTTGGGACAGTGAAAAGGAAGAATATTATTTTAGTGTTGTAGATGTTGAAGTTAACAGATGTATGGAAAGAAAATGGTATTAAGCAAAATTATGAATATGCTATATTGACTAATGAAATTTATCAAAGTTGGTCAGGAATGAAAGCAAGTGAGTACAAAGATTATAAAAATATTAGAAAAGAATCATTAAGAGATAATATGACAGATATTGAAGTGGCATTAACAGATTTAGGGGAAATAGCGACTAGAGAACTTGTAAAAGAACATAGACCTTATGGATTAAAAGCAAATAGAGAAGTAGCAAAAATGGGTGGTCATACAGCAAAAGTTGCAAGAGAAGATTTAGAAAAGAATTTAGGTAAAACAGTTATTAGTAATTCAAAATAGATAAACTACAAGAAAATAATTTTGAAATAAAAACTTATGGAAATAATTATGGAATTTCATTTTCAAGTGATAAAATAAAAATGTTTGAGAATTTTATTTTTGAGACATTACAAAATGGGTTTTGGAATGAATATTTAGGTAAAGAAAAAGTTTTTATTTTTAAATTTAATGATGGAAAAATTAAAAGATACATTCTAAATAAAGATAATGAAAAAGAAATACTTAATTTATGTCAAGAATTTGCAGATTGTAAGTTTGATTCTATTGATAAAATGTTAAGGGACAATAATTTTTATAAGGAAATATATTTTAAAAAGTAATTTTATATAAAAAAGGGGAAAATAGATGTGATTTACAAGAATTTATCCCCTTGTTTTTTCAATAACAGTAATAA
Source organism: Clostridia bacterium (assembly GCA_022795075.1). GTDB lineage: Bacteria > Bacillota > Clostridia > TANB77 > CAG-508 > CAG-269. The sequence continues at coordinate 13,830 of JAAWGB010000024.1, forward strand.
AAATGGTTTTACAATTCAATCTTAGGCTGATACTTTTCAAGCCACATATTAACCTGGCAAAGGTACGCCATTAATTGTGGACCTGTCCTTGGCTGTCAGAAAAAAACACATATCAATTTTACTACGGGCTGTAAGGATTAATCGAAAATGGTAAATCACGAAAATTAACAAAAATGAAATTAAGCAACAGAAAAATAAATTTATCAATGTAATTATCTATATAAAATACAATGAAAGGAAAAATAAAATGGAAGATAGTTGAAAAGATAATAAATATAAAAATAAAAGAATGAATATACAGTTATAAGAAAATTTAATAATAATGGATTAAGTTTTCAAAAAGTAATGGAACAACTATTGATTATGAAATTAAATAATTTAGATAAAAGTTAAAATCCACTTGACTTTTCAAAACAAATGTTTTAAAATAATATCAAATCTAAAATAGGATGTGATATTAATGGAAAAAGAAAACAATAATATCGTACCAATAAATGAAGAATTAGATGTAGTAAAATGTGAAGTAAAAAATATAAAGAATTTGATTTATACAATTAGAGGAAAACAAGTAATGTTAGATAGTGATGTTGCAATGTTATATCATTATGAAACTAAAAAAATTAATCAAACTGTAAAAAGAAATATACAAAGATTTCCAGAGAAGTTTTGTTTCCAATTAAATGAAGATGAAGTAGAAAACTTGAGGTCACAATTTGTGACCTCAAGTTTAGAAAAAGAAAACTATGGAGGAAGAAGGTATTTGCCATATGTTTTTACTGAACAAGGAATAGCTATGCTTTCTGGATTATTGAGAAATGAAATTGCAATTCAAGTAAGTATAAATATTATGGATGCATTTGTTGAAATGCGAAAATTTTTAGTTACAAATGGACAAATATTTGAAAGATTATCAAATGTTGAGTGTAAATTATTGAATCAAGACAAAATGCTATCAAGTCATGAAAAGAATTTTGAAAAAATATTTGATGAGTTACAAAAAAGTAAAAAAGAGGAATTTAGCCAAAAGATATTTTTCGATGGTCAAATTTATGATAGTTATAGCTTGATAGTTGATATAATTAAAACAGCTAAAAATAAAATTTTAATGATAGATAATTATATAGACGATAGCATTTTAAAAATGTTAGCAAAGAAGAATAAAGATGTAGAAGTTGTTATATTAACATCACAAAATAGTAATATAAGCAAATTAGATATCATTAAATTTAATAAACAATATCCAGCATTAAAAATAGCTAAAACAAATAAATTTCATGATAGATTTATCGTCATTGATAATAAAGAATTATATCACTGTGGAGCATCTTTAAAAGATTTAGGAAAGAAATGTTTTGCTATATCTAAAATGAATGATATAGAATATATAAAAGGATTGAAGGAAGCAATTTAAGAAAAGCTATACAAGGAAAAAACTTGCATAGCTAACAAATTTAGTATTCTATCTTAGCGAAATAAACAGTGTGAAGTTCAGTACCAAATCCGCCATAAACGATAGACCACTTTTTGATTACTTGAACATTTGGATGTTCTTTTTTGAATTTCTGAAGGCCGATAAACCTAGACCACCGTGATTTAAAATCTAATACTGTCATTGTCATAGTTGGTCTCCTTTCTACACATAAAGTAATTAAATTATATCATAAAATATTTTATAATTCAATTTTAGGCTGATATTTCTCAAGCCACATATTTACTTGACAAAGGTATGCCATTAATTGTGGGCCGGGTCATTAATTGACCAAACCAAGGACGTAAAAAAGATTTTCCATCTGTATTTAAAATATCCAAAATAAACTCACGATTTAATAAGCTATTAATAGGTGCATTTTTATTTTTCATAATATCCAATAACATAGACTTAACTTTAGCCAAATAAGTTGGATTATGAGTTTTTGGATAAGGTGATTTTTTTCGATCTACAATTTCGGCTGGTAAGAAATCTCTTGCTACATAACGAAGCAATCCTTTTTCTCTACCATTTAAAGCTTTCATTTCCCAAGGAATATTCCATACATACTCTGCTAATCGATAATCACAAAAAGGAATGCGGAGTTCAAAACCATTGTACATAGCCATTCTATCTGAACGATCTAACAATGTTTGCATAAACCAATTTAAAGTCAAATGTGAAATTTTTCTTTTTTCCTTTGTTTGAGCAGAATCTGTATCTAAAATTTCTACTTCTGCTAAACTTTCTTTATAACGAAAATCAATATAATCTTTTAAATGAATCTTTTTACTTATTTTAGGATGTAGTAATTCTTGTCTTTCTAATAAAGCAATGGACCAAGGAAATGTATTACTATTTAAAGCATCTTCACGGAAAAACCAAGGATAGCCACCAAAAATTTCATCTGCACATTCACCTGTTAAAGATACTGTTTTTTCTTGTTTAACATTTTTACAAAATAAGAGCAAAGAAGAATCAATATCAGCCATACCAGGCATATCTCTAGCAATCATAGCATCTTCTAAATAACAGGCTAATTCTGGTGTATCAATTACAATGTTATGATGATTGGTGTGCAAGTTTTTAGTCATGATATCAATATAGTAATTATCAGAATTTGGTTGAAAATCGCTTTTAACAAAATTTTTATCATTATCTACATAATCTATTGAATAGGTGTCTAAAGGAGGTAATCCTTGCTTTTTACAATAATCTGCTGCAAATTTTGTGATGATGCTAGAATCTAATCCACCAGAAAGAAATGTACATAAAGGAACATCTGATACAAGTTGACGAGTAATAGCATCATTTAGCAAGAATTTTAGTTTTTCACACGTTTGTGGAAAAGTGTCAGTATGCTCTTTTGAGGTTAATTTCCAATATCTTTCTAAATGTAAGCCAGAAGCATTAAAAATTCCAAAATGAGCAGGTTTTATTTCAAATATATTTTTAAAAATAGTAGTTCCAGGAGTGTGAGCTGGACCAATACCAAGCATTTCGGAAATTCCTTGTTCATCTATTTCTTTTTCGATACCTGGATATTGAAAAATTGCTTTTAATTCAGAGGCAAAAATTAATGTATTTTTTTGAATGGTATAGAATAGGGGTTTTACACCAAAATGGTCACGAGCTAAAAATAATTCTTGTTTTTTAGTATTCCAAATGGCAAAAGCAAAAATACCATTTAAATGATGAACAACATCATTGCCATAATGAAGGTAGCTTTTTAATAAAACTTCTGTATCACAATGTCCTTCAAATTTAAATCCGTTTTCTTCTAATGTTTTCCTAAGTTCTTTGGTGTTATAAATCTGTCCATTATAACTAATAACAAAATCTCCATAAGAAGCTTTTTGTATCATGGGTTGCTTGCCACCAGCAGGGTCAATGACAATTAATCTTTTATGTCCCAAACAAACATGTTCTCCTATGTAATAACCTTCTTCATCAGGACCTCTATTGATAAGAGATTGATTCATTTTTTCTAGGATATTTCTATCTTGTATGATGGGTTCTTTTAAATTAGCAAATCCTACAAATCCACACATAATAATCTTCCTTTCTTTTTATTACTTACATTGTATGCAGTAAATACAATAAAATTTATTGATTTTTTAAAAAATTTATAGTAAACTGATTTCGGAGGAACGCAAATGAAATTAAAAAATATAATTAAACATTTTAATTTAATTACTCATCATAAATGGGTTGTATTTAAACTGTGTTGTAAAGTAGGGCAACCATGGAGAGGATTAGTACATGATTTATCTAAATATTCTCCAACTGAATTTTGGGAAAGTGCTAATTATTATGTAGGAACCCATTCACCCATTACAGAAGCAAAAAAAGATAAAGGATATTCAGAAGCATGGTTACATCATAGAGGAAGAAATAAACACCATACTCAATATTGGGTTGATCATGATGCCCAAAATGCTACTCCTATTATTCCTTATAAATATGCAGCTGAGATGATTTGCGATAAATTAGCAGCAGGAATAATTTATGAAGGAAAAAACTGGACCAAAGAGATGGAACTTTCTTATTGGGAAGAAAGAGAAAAAGATATATTGGAGATGAATCCTAAAATAAGAGATTTTATAACAGCAGTATTTGAAAAGGTAGCACAACAAGGAATTGATAAAACTTTAACGAAGAAAAATATTAGATATTTATATAAAAAATATTGTGAATCTTAAAAATCGTGGAAAACAACTATTGACAAAACAGGAAAATACTTGTATAATCTTATAGTGACTAAAAATAACGAAAAATAGAACACATATAACCTATATCTAAAAACAAGGAGGGAATTAAAATGGCACAACCAAAAAGAAGATGGTCAAAAGCAAGAACACATTCTAAAAGATCAACCTGGAAAAAAGAAAATCCAACACTTTCAAGTTGCCCACATTGTCATGAGCCAATAATACCACATAGAGTTTGTAAAAACTGTGGTTATTACAATGGAAAAGAAGTGGTAGCTAAAAAAGAAACTGAAAACGCATAAGAAAACAAGGAGAATAACGCTTGTATCATTTGATATGGGTGTTGTTTTGTATAAGGAGGGAATTTAGATGGAGAAATTTTTGAAGAAATCGAGTTGGACAGACATTGTTATTTCATTTTTATTTATTTTATTTGGAATGATATTAATAGCAAGACCAGAATTAATCATGTCAATGATTTCTATTTTATTGGGTGGTATTTGCATCATTATGGGAATCTTAAAAATGGTAGATTATTTTGCTTCTGGCAAAAAAGATAACTATTTATTGGCTATTGGAATTGTAGCAATTATAGCAGGCATTATCATTATGTTTTGTGCAGATATTATTGCTTCTGTTTTTAGAATATTAATAGCACTTTGGATTATCTATAGTGGCATTATTAATTTACAAACAACAATTGTATGGAAAGATTATCAATCTAGATTATGGTTATTAACTTTAATATTATCAATTTTAACCATTTTATCAGGAATTTATATTTTAGTGACAAATGGTTCTATGGTACAGATTATTGGAGGAATTATTATTGCTTATGGAATTATAGATATTATTGAAAGAACGATTTTTATAAAAAAAATAGACAATTATTTGGAATAGAGCAATAGGGAAAATTAAATTCTAATTTTTCAATATTGATACAAATTATTAGAAAATAGATAAGAAAGAACTTTTGATTAAACTTAGGTTTAATGGATGGTTCTTTTTTATTAAGACTTAAAATATGATTTTATCATTAATCTGTGTCATTTTGTGGATTTATGACATATTATGATAGTAAAAGGAAAAGGAGGAAGAAAAATGTTTAGAAAAAAATGTTCTTGTATGAATAATAGTTATCATAATAATTCATGTGAATTACAAAATGATATGATAGAAAAACAATGTAATGATGTTGTTTCTTATGAAGAATATACCGATAGTTGCAATTGTGGATTTGATGAAGAATATAGTGTATTTCCAGAAAATCCAATGTTGGGGCAAAGTTATGTTCCTATTCAATATATGGATAAAACTTTTAAACCTTGTGTTGGCTTGAAAATGGGAACAATCTTTCCAGAATTAGTTAGTCCTTATGTTCCAGGTCAATCTATGGAAGAAATTAATTATATTCGTGAAACGAACAAGATAGGGAAGGGGTGTAATCAATGTCATTAGAAGAAAATAGAAATTGTACTTGTGAGTGTGCTTGCAATTGTGAAGTAGAAAGAACAGTGGATTGTGAAGAAAGAAGAGAAATGATGAATCAAATTAGATGTTATGATTTCGCTATTAATGAGTTGGCTTTATATTTGGATACTCATCCAGAGGATGAAAAAGCTCTTTGTTTACACAGAAAGTATTGTAAGCAAGCAAAAGATTTAAAAGATAAATATCAAAAAGTTTATGGACCTCTTACTATTCATTACCCTTGTAATAAGTGGAGATGGTTAGAAGAGCCATGGGTTTCGTTTGGTTTGGGAGTAATTTAAACTCTACTTGAATAAAATATAATTTAGAGTTTAATTTTAAGATTTTAAAATTAAAAAATTATTACTTGTAGGCTTGTCCTCTGTTGTCTGCTTTTGTTACTAAAATGATAAGTTCATTTTGATTTAATTCATAAATAATACGATAATCACCGAACTCGAAGTCGATAATCATTTTTACAACCTACCATTTTCTTTATATCGCCATTTGGCAGGTTATAAATTGCTTTGTAAATTCGTAGTCTTTGAATTTTGTCTTGTTTTTCAATAAATTTGAGGGCTTTTGGTCTAATCTTTATTTTGTAAATCATCGTAAGTCAACCCCTCTCTTTGTAGTATTTCTTCAAAAGATACTGCATTATTTAGTTCTTTTTCTTTGGTATCTTTGCTTTCTGTTAAATAGTCTAAATACATTACCTTTTCAGTAATATCCATGTTTTCTAAAATGACAGTAGGTTCTAATCGTAATAGTTCAGAATCAATTGCTTTTTCCATTAAGATTTTAACAGAATTTAAACATTCTACATTAAGTCGTGGTGTCATTTTAATAACATCTTTGATTGCTTGGATTTGTGATTCAGACATAAATATCAGCTCCTTTCTTTTATTTATGTATTTATTATAGCAACTTCAAAATGAATTTACAATATTAAATTGCCTTAAATTTATAATAAATATCAATATTGTCATCATCTATTTCTATTTTATCAATCAATTTTAAAAGCAAATTTCTATCTATATTATTTTCATTAAAATCTAACAATTCTTTCACATTACAGATTAAATCTTCTTTTTTTATTGTATTTTTATTAATTTCTTTTTCCTTTTGAAATCGATTTAGTAAGGTCTTTTTATCTGTTTCATATTGTTTAGAAAGTTTAATAAATAAATCCTCTGTTATAATTCCCTTTACTTTATCCTCATACAAAGACTGAATTAAATTATTTTTTTCAGCTATTTTAGAATCTAAGTAATCTAATTTTTTATTATCTATTTGAGTGTTAGGACAGATATATTCTAATTCATCATATTTTAGAAAATTAGCAATATTTTCTTTTAGACTATCAATTACACTATTTATTAATGTATCTTCTCTTAAATGGATATTGGAACAAAATTTACTACCATTTCTTTTGTAAGAAGAACACACACATCTAAAATATTTTCCATGATTTTTATTATAGATTATTTTTGATTTACACTTTTTGCATAAAACTAGCCCTTGTAATAAATGTGGAGAAGAAGCAGTATAATTCCATTCATTTGATTTTTTATCAAGCATAATTTGAACACTATTAAAAATATTTCTATCAATGATTGGTTCGTGATTGTTTTCAATAACAATATTTTGTTCGTTTGGTACATTAATAATTTTTTTGGTTTTGTAATTTAACTTGCTATATTTATGTTGTACTAAATCACCTGTATAAATTTTATCTCGAAGAATTTTAGAAACCATAGTTGTACTCCATAAATTAGTTTTATTATTGGGATTAAAATAGTTTGTCGTTTTTCTTTTATAGGCAAGTGGTGTTAGTATTTTATTATTATTTAGATATCTACATATTTCGGTTTTATTGTTTCCTGCATAATACATTTTAAATATTTTTTGAACAATAGGGGAAACTTCATAATCTATTAAAATGATATTTTTGTCCTTTTCATCCTTTTTATAGCCATAAGGTAAAAAAGATTTGATATTTTGTCCACTAGATGCTTTGGTTAGCAAGCTAGAGCGAACTTTTTTTGAAATGTCTTTTGCATACATATCATTAAAAACTGATTTGAATGGTGTCATATCATTATTTGTGTTGTTATTGTCAAATGTATCAATCCCATCATTTAAAGCAATATATCTTACATTTTTTAATGGGAAGTATTTTTCTAAATAAAAACCTGTTTCAATGTAATCTCTACCAAGTCTTGATAAATCTTTTGTAATGACTAAATTCACATTACCAAGTTCAATATCATTGATTAAATTTTTAAAATCTGGTCTGTTAAAATTTGTACCAGTAAATCCATCATCTACATATATTTTAAATAAAGTCCAACCTTGACTTTTTATATAGTTTGTTAATAACTTTTTTTGAGTGTCAATACTTTCAGATTCTTTGTCTTTTTCATCTTCTCTCGAAAGTCTTGTGTAAATTCCTACTTTAAAGTAAGTAGGGGAAAAGTTATAGTTTAACTCTTGCATTTAGCCTCCTTTCTAAGAGTTTAAATTTACGATAACTATTTATTTATACATTTATATTTTATTCCACTTTTATCATTATTTAAATTCCAAAAAAAATAATTTTCGTTTAGCCATTCTTGTATTAATTCTGTAAGTGTTAGGCCATTTTCATTATATATATTTGTTACTTTCGGCTGTAATGTGTTTTTTTGCATTGAATCACCTTCTACATAAGTTTATGAACGAAAAAAATAAATATAAATTGTCCGAAGATAATTTATATTTATTCATTTTAGTTCAAAATGTGTTTACTTATTTTTTTATATAGTTTTGTAGTAGCAATCTGAATGTTAATTGTTACTAAAGTAATTATATAATATTTTATTTGTTTTGAAAATATATACAAGTGAAATTTTTTAATGCTTATTTTTCAATGTTTATTGAAGAAAAATATATCCACTTTAATAAAAATGTGAATAATGAAAGATTTTATGTTAAACTTATTGAAAATTACATAAATTTATGCTATTATTGTATAGTAACAGTTAAAGTAGAATACAACAAGTTGGAGGTATTTTTATGGAAGCATTGCGGAAAGATTTACAACCATTTGACATGAAACGTCTTAATGAAATTCGCAAATTGCGAAGAGAAGACAGCTATTTTAGTACAGGAGCTTATTCAAGCTTTTGGGATGAACTGGAGTGTATTCTTAAATGTAATTCTAAAAGTCACATTTGGGCAAGAAAAGACAATGATGATACTGTACTTGGAGAAGTCTGGTACCAGAGGGTAGGGGAATTTTACTACAAACATACAGTTCATAAATTTGAGTATATGTATGTAGAATCCGAAGACCTGGTAATTAACTGGCATGGACACAATGAACAGATTCATGGAGGAAAGCAAGTAAAGAAAACAAGAGAATTCTATATTTTCCCTGATGGCAGCATTGAGATGTGCGGGAAAGACTGTAAACACAGATTAATCAACGACTTTGGAAAGCCCATTTATGTTCTTTCGCTGAAAATCTGTAGCAACGGAAGCCATTAAATCCAACGGATATTAGTTATCCAATACAAAACAGCATTCTTAGACATATTTGTCAAAGGATGCTGTTTTGATAATTATTACAATTCATATTCTTTTATTTCACAATTTTTTAATCCTCTATTTAAGAATTTACCATCAATTATTCCATTAAAATAACCACTAAATGCTTTTGATACTCCACTATGACCTACTATTAGTACATTTTTATAATTTTTTGTTTTTAGTTCATCTAAAAAATTATAAATTCTATTAAAAAACTCTTTAATATTTTCACTTGTACCATATTGGACAGTCGTATAATAATTCCAATATTCTTCTCTATTTGTTACTTCAAGAGGTTGTCTACTTAAACTTCCTGGATCACGTTCTTTAAGTCTGTCATCTATTATTATATTTTTATTATCAATATTAATAATATCAGCAGTATGTTTTGCTCTTGATAATGGAGAAGATATAATTAAATCATAATTTATAGCTTTAATTTTTTCTTTTAATTCTTCAGCTTGTTTTATACCAGTTTTATTTAAGTCTTCATCTTCTCTGTTATATAATCCATATAAATTATGATTTACTTCTCCATGTCTTACTAAATATAATTTCATTTATTTCCTCCTAGTTTTTACAATATGTTATCATAAAAAATTCATATCTTCAACAAATTTTTACATTAATTTTAATCAGTTACATATCCATATCAAAACCACTAACAATATACACACTTAATTTTGTAAAAATCCCTTTTCCTGTATCATACCCTTTAAACTCCAAACAACTTTTTTTGAGTTTTTGTTTATTTTTGGCATATTAGAAGCCTGTCAAAATATCCACTTTAAATCCATAAAAAAAAGCCCCAAGTGGATATATTAAAGGTATCCATTTGAAGCCCATTTTATATCCACTTTAATAATAAATATGGATATAAAAATTGTATAAACAAAATAGTTCTTCCAAACAAAACGAAAACTGGCCATGGGAAAGGGGGAATTACTAATGTGGACCTATAATAAAACTTTACAATATCCAATTAATATTAAATGTCCAGATCCAAAACTTGCAAAAGTAATTATTTCGCAATATGGTGGTCCTGATGGAGAATTGGCAGCTTCTTTAAGATATCTTTCACAAAGATTTGGTATGCCAGATCAAAAAGCAAAAGCTATTTTAAATGATATTGGAACAGAAGAATTAGCTCACTTAGAAATGGTAGGAACAATTGTGCACCAATTAACAGATGGAGTCACTATTGAAGAAATTGAAAAAGCAGGATTAGCACCTTATTATACAGATCATGGTGTTGATGTATATCCAGCTTCAGCAGCAGGTGTGCCCTTTACAGCATCATATGATGCTG
>JAAWGB010000025.1 GCA_022795075.1 Clostridia bacterium
GCAAACTTGGAAGGAGCAAACTTGACAGGAGCAAACTTAACAGGAGCAAACTTGAAAGGAGCATACTTGGAAGGAGCATACTTGGAAGGAGCAAACTTGGAAGGAGCATATATTTATTTAAGTGACAATGAAATCAATTCAACAAAAATAGTCAAAGATTTTGAAAGAAAAAATAAAATAAAAATTAAAGACACATACATAAATAGAAATATTTTTCCAACAAGTTGGAATTGTTTTTGGAAATATGGACTAACAATTTGTAACTGGGAACTTAAAGATAAAGAAGAAACAGAAGAAGAAAACAAAGAAATAGAAGAATTAAAAGAAACTTTAAAAAAATTAAATGAGACTTTTGATAAAGCATACAAAAAACTAAAAGAAAGAGAGGAAAAGTAGAATGGAAAAACAAGAAATAAAAGAAACTATAAAAATTAGCAATGGAAAACCAATATATTGTTTGCAAGTAGAGCAAGGAGAGTCAAAAATGCAAATATATATAAAGAGTGGAGAAATATATTTTGAAAGTTGTGGATATGGATTTGATAAATATCCTACCTTCGATATGTGCAACGAAGCACATCAGGTTGCAAAAGAAATATTCTTATCTAGCTTAAAAACGGATATAAAAAATAAGATTTTACAATTAAAGCAATTAGAATTAATCTTAGACCAGTTAAGCTTAAAAGATGTTATAAGCGAAGAATTAAGACAAGGAGGATTGTTCTTGTCTATAAAAAATAAATTACTAGAAAGCGAGTGATACAAATGACAGATTGTTATAAAACAAACAAAGAGTGTTTAAGAGAAGCACAAGAAAAAGCAAACAAATATGATGATTTAATAAACAAAATAAACAAAGCTATAAAAGAACATAGAACACTAGTAGATTTTTTAGAAGAATTAAAAAAATAGGAGGAATAAATGATTATACAGAAATGTGATATTTGTAATAGAGAAGCAACTATATTTGACACGATAGTTTTATATAGTAAATCACTTGATTATTGCAGAGAATGTAGAGAAAAAGCAGAGAAAATAAAACAGGAATACAAAAGAGAAATAGAATGTCAAATAATAATAATGGAAAGCAGATTAAAAGCAAAAGAGTCAAATATTATAAAAGATTTAAGAACAAAAAATAATAGAGGCATAGTATATAAAAATTAAGTAAGGAGGATACTTATGACAAAGGAGGAATTAATAGAATTACTTAAAGATTATAAAGAAAATAAAGCTAAATTAAATATAAAGCTAAAAGAGTTAAAATCAACAAGAATGAAATTAAAAGCATGTGATGACATAGAAACTACTACAACAAGCAGTTATGGAGAAAATAAAGATATACATAGTAAAAACAAAATAAGCAATAAAGTATTAAGCAAAATAGAAGAAAACGATACAAAAAGATTAGAACTAGAGGAAGAAATAGAAAGCTTAGAAGAAACAGTAAAAGAATTAAGAAACAAAGTAGAAGCTGTTGAGGATAGATTGGAAGGTCTAAAATATAAAGAGAGAAAAATACTAATAGCTTACTATGTAGATGGAAGAACGGCAGAGGACATAGGGAATAATTTATATTTTCAAATTTTTAATCAAACAAGAAGTGACAGACACATTCAAAGAATAATAGAGAAAGCAACAGAAAAAATGATAAATTTATAAAATGTCATAAAAATGTCGTAAATATGTCGTATTATTATACAAATATATATAGTATAATAACAATAGTAAAATTGTCGCAGTTGGAGAGAAACCAACTCAAAGACCATGCGACAAGGTTTCTAACTTTATTTAAAAATATACAATCCAAAAACTAGTTATAGAAATATAGCTAGTTTTTTAATTTAATACAATATTCAATAAAAAATATAAAAATATTATTTGTTTCGACATAAAGCGACATGAAACGTAAAAGAATTATGATATAACTTCATTGAGGTGGTAAAAATGAAGCAAAAAGCAATAAGAGTTGACTATTATGAAATATGGAAATACACAAAAAAAGATGGAAATAATTATGCAGATGAGAGAACTAATATTTCTTATATTTTTGAAGTATTGAAAAATGGGTCGATTACAGAAAGAACTTTTAAATATGGAGGAGAAACTATAAGATTTCAAGAAATAAAATACGACGAGGAAAATAAAACATGGGAAATACAAATTTTAAGATCTAGAAATTCAATAATTCCAGGAATAGCAGATAATTTAGGAGGGTATATAATAGACACTCTAGAAAAGCGGAAAGTATTATGCTGAATCAATTACGTTATTATACCATAAAGAAAAATCATTATTGGCATTTCAGGTAAATCATAACTATGTAACTAGAACAGTATTAGAAGAAATTTTAAATAGATTTCAAGAAGACTTAACAGAAAAGATACATTTATTACCAATAATTATAAAAGATAAAAAAGAAAAAGTACAAAATGCCCAATATTATACAAAACTTCATATAGTAGCTAAAAAAGAATTTGATGAAAGTTATAAAGACACATTAATGGGAAAAATTTTAGGTTTTGCAAAAAGATATGATGGAAAACAAATGGAAGTTACTATTGGATTTGGAAGATGGAAAAAGAAAACGGATACGTTAAATATAGAAGAAATTAAAAAAGAAATAACATCTTTAAAGGATGCTAAAGGAATAGAAGATTTGCAAATAGACTACAAAAGTAATATAGACACCTTGCAAGACACATTCAATTTAACAAACGAAAGAGTACAAGATTGGATATACATACAAAAGAATACTCCAATACTCCATAAAGATATTTTAGAAAAAATGAAAACAAAATTCATAAATAGAATAAGAAGTGGTATAATATAATAAAACACTAAATAAGGAGGATAATATGAATAAAAAGGAAATTGAACTGTTATGTATTCCTCTAGCTATAAGTTTATTAATAGTAATAATACTACATAATGTTTTAGGAGATATGATAAAAATCAATAATTTTGATATAATTATTAGCAGTTACATTAGTTTTGTTGGTACTTTAGTAGGCTTTTTAATAACGACAATAACAATAGTAATAGGTTTTTTTGATAAAAAAATTATAAAGATAATTTTACGTAGTGAAAAAGAGAAAATTTTATATTTAAACTGGATTACTACTATAATAGTTGGAATATTTAGTATTTTATTTACTTTTTATTTGGCAGCGGTATTTGATAATAATGCAGGCGAAATTCAAAAAGTTTTATTAGAAATAATTATATTTTTAACTATCAATTTTATTGGCTATTTAACTATGTCACTAATATACTTTTTTGGTATAGCAATGTCTGTTATGAAAGAAAATAATAAAGAAGAAAAGGAAATACCGAAATTAGACCCCGATAAAATAAGAAATCCAAATAGCAAAAAATAAATGACAAAAAAGAGTTTATCAAAAAGATAAGCTCTTTTATTATACTTAAAAATAAGAGGTGAAAGCCTATGGAAACAATATATGAAACATACATAAGACAATTATGTAGTAATTGTAAAAACAAAGAAACAAACTTATGCGAAATAAGAAGAGATATAAAAGGAACATTAAAGTGTTGCTATTATATAAAAGATAAGACAAAAGAAGGTTATAGAAAATTTGAAGGAAGATTGGCTAAACAAGGAAAGTCAATTATGAAGTTATAAAGAAGGTGATAAAATGGAAAACAAGGGAGGAAGACCAGCTAAATACAAAACTAAAGAAGAATTACAAGAAAAGATAGATAAATATTTTAAACAATGCAATGAAGAGAAAGAACCATATACAGTAACAGGATTAGGATTAGCTTTAGATATGAGTAGACAAGACTTAATAAATTATAGTAATAAAGAGGAGTTTTTTGACACTATAAAAAAGGCGAAACAAAAAGTTGAGAATTATCTTGAAAAAAGGTTAATTACTGATAGTAGTGCTACAGGTATTATTTTTAATCTTAAAAATAATTATGGTTGGAAAGATAAACAAGAAAATATTAATATAGAAACGAATTATGAACAATATTTAAAGAAGGTTGAACGGTAATGAGTATTAATACTAAATCTTATATAGAGTCTTATATAAAAATCAGAGATAAAAAAGGTAATGTTATACCATTGCTATTGAATGAACCACAATTAAAGTATTATAATGTGATTAAAAAGTTACATGAACAAAGAAAGCCAATTAGAATTATTATATTAAAGGCTAGACAAATGGGATTTAGTACAGAAACAGAGGCAATTATTTTTAAGAATGTAGTAACTCATCATAATTATAATGCTGGTATTATAGCACATAAAGAAGATAGTACAGCAAATTTGTTTAATATGAGTAAAAGAATGTATGAGTATTTACCGGAAACTATAAAACCAGAAAAGAAAAAATCAAATGCAAAAGAATTGGTTTTTAATAATGATAATAGGACAGGTTTAGATAGTAAGATGAAATGTATGACAGCAGGTGGAAGAGGTATAGGACGTTCTGATACGTTTACAGCATTGCATTTGTCTGAGTTGGCATTTTGGGAAGGTAACAAAAAAGAGATAATGACTGGTTTATTACAATCCGTTCCTAATACACCTGAAAGCATGATTATTATTGAAAGTACAGCTAATGGTTTTGAATATTTTAAGGAGATGTGGGATAGAGCAGTAGCAGGAAAAAGTAACTTTTATCCTCTTTTTATTGGTTGGAATGAATTACAAGAATATGCTATGCCATATACTGGTTTTGAATTAACGAAAGAAGAAAAAGAATTGCAAAAAAAGTATAATTTAACTTTAGACCAATTAACATGGCGTAGATGGTGTATTGAGAATAATTGTTCTGGGGATATTAATCAATTCAAGCAAGAGTACCCAATTTGTCCAGAAGAGGCTTTTTTAAGTACAGGTCAATGTTATTTTAATAAATTAAATATTATAAATAGAATTAACGAAGTAATAGAGCCAATAGCACAAGGTACTTTTAATTGTTATTATGATGGTACAAGGATAAGAGGACAGAAGTTTCAAGATAGAGAAGATGGAAATATTAAGATATATAAGTGTCCAGAGAATAGAGTTCCTTATGTGATTGGTGGAGATACAGCAGGAGAAGGTTCAGATTACTTTACAGCTCATGTAATTAATAATATTACTGGAGAACAAGTAGCGGTACTGAAACAACAATATAACGAAATTGAGTATGTGAAACAGATATATTGCTTGGGTATGTTTTATAATCAAGCATTAATTGGACTTGAAACTAATTTTAGCACATATCCTGTTCAAAAGTTAGCAGAGCTAAATTATCCTAATTTGTATGTTAGAAAGAAAGAGGATACTTATAGTACAAAACATTCAAAGAGTTTTGGTTTTAAGACTACATCTATTACAAGACCTTATATATTAGCACAGTTACAAGAAATTGTGCATGATAGCATTGAAGTTATTAATGATAAGGATACATTAAGAGAAATGCTTACGTTTATTGTGAATGAAAATGGTAGAGCAGAAGCTGAGGTTGGCTATCATGATGATTTAGTTATGGCATTGGCAATAAGTTATTATATTAGAGAGCAACAAGATATGAAGAAGATAGATAGAAATCCTAATTATATGGATTTAGATAAACAGCTAAATCAAGCATTTGGATTGGAAGATAAGATAGAAGAGGACTATGGAGATGACATAGTTCCTTTTTAGTTAGGGGGAATTATGAATTTAGGATATACAGTTTTTTCAATAAGTTGTTTAATATTTGGATTTTATTTTGGTTTTAGGATAGGAAAAGATAAAGAAATACCAAAAGAAATAACACATCCAATTGAAACTTTTAAGATTAACAAAAAAGAAAAGATGGAAGAAAAAGAGCAAGATGAGAAATTAAAGGAATTACAGCAAGACTTAGAGGAACTAGATAACTATAATGCTGATATTTTATAGTGAAGGGAGTTATGAATGAAGAAAGAACAAAATATAACAACGGTTTGGGAAGAGTACCAAAAAGGTGTAGATTATAATTATCAACAACAGTTGTATGAGAAGAGTAAGAGAAATTATAATTTTTATCTTGGTAATCAATGGGAAGGTGCCAAGCTTTCTGGTATTCAGCCAATTACGTTAAATATTATAAAGTCAATTGTTAAATATAAGGTAGGTGTTGTAAAGACTAATACATATCAAATTTACTTTAATTCTGAGATTTGTGAGAGTCAAGAGGATAGGCAAAAGGTAGAAGATATCTGTAATATGCTTAATCGTTATGCAAATCGATTATGGGAAAAGAATAGCTTAAATAAAACAGTTAGAAACTGTATAAATGATGCTTGTATTGACAATGAAGGTATTGTTTATTTTTATGCTGACCCTAATCCAAATAGCAATAATATTTTTTGTGAACAGGTAAACAGGACTAATATTTATTATGGGAATGAGAATGATGATGATATACAAAGTCAACCTTATATTATTATTTCTTTTAGAAGGACAGTGGAAGAGGTGAAACAAGAGGCTAGAGAAAATGGGATAAGTGAAAAAGAGATTGATTTGATTGTGGAAGACCAAGATATTGAAGAACAAGCAGGAAGAGACAAACGAATAAATGAACTTTCTTCTATGTGTTTGGTTTTATTGAAGTTATATAAGAAAGATGGTAAGGTATGGGCTAAGAAGTGTACGAAACTTGCTACTGTGATGAGAGATTCTTGTTTGGATATTGATTTGTATCCAGTTGCTCATGTGTTATGGGAGAGAGTGAAAGGCAGTAGCAGAGGTCAAGGAGAAGTTGAATGGTTAATACCAAACCAAATAGAGATTAATAAAACTGCTACGAGAAGGGCTTTAGCGGTTAAGATGGTTGCTTTTCCTAAGTTAGTGGCTAATACGAAATATATATCGAATACGAAAGCTTTAAGTAAGGTTGGAACAACAATTGAGGTGAATGAATTTAATGCTGATGATGTGAACAAGGTTGTTAATTATTTGAAACCAACGGCAATTAGTGCAGATGCTTATAATTTGCAAAGGGAATTGCAAGAGGAAACGCAAAATTTGGCTGGTGCGAGTGATACGGCTACTGGTAATGTTGACCCAACTAAAGCAGCAGGAAAGGCAATTTTGGCAGTTCAGCAAGCTTCTCAACAACCAATTAATGAACAAATAGAGGCTTATAAGGATTTTATAGAGGATATTGCAAAGATTTGGTTTGAAATGCTTAAAGCAAATAGTGTAAATGGGTTGGTGTTGACAAGAGAGCAAAAGGATTATGCGAATAATACTACATTGGAAGAAATGTACGTAATATCTTATAAAGAGTTACAAAAGTATGATTTTGATATAAGAATTGATATTACGCCTAATTCTCCATTTGATAAGTATGCTATTGAGCAATCTTTAGGAAATCTTTTAACAGCTGGTCATATTACTTTTGAAGAATATGTGAAAGCATTACCTGAAGATTCTGCTATGCCAAAGTCTAAATTGAAAGATATTTTAAAAGATAGAGAAGAAAAGGAAAATATATTTAATCAAATTGAAAAGACTGCCAATGCTTTAGATAGTGCTATGCAACAGGCTATGACTGAACAGGAAATGAATAATGTTGAGCAAACTGGTGTTAATCCAAAGGAATTAAATATGATAAATCAAGAACAAGTTCCAGTAAATCAAGTTCAAAAATAGTTATTTTTATTAGGTGCCAAAAAGCATCTTTTTATATGCCCAAAACTATGATGGCTTAAAAAGCTGAAGGAATTAATAGTCGATGGACTTTAAATAGGAGGTAACACATGCCAAATGATATTGAAAATGTGGCTGATGAGTCTTTAGAAGAATTAAAGGTAGAAGATACTACGAACAAAGAAGAAACATCAGAAAAAACTTTTACTCAAGAGGAAGTAGATAGAGTAGTAAGTCAAGAGAAGGCGAGATTTGAAAGAAAACATCGTAAGGAAGAGGAAAGTAAGCTAAGTAAGTTTAAAAAATTAGAAAATGTTCTAAGGGCAGGATTAAGTCTTAGTGATGAAGATGATGTTTTGAGTAAAGTTGAAGACTTTTATAAAGAACAAGGAATAGATATTCCAGATAACAAAAGTGTTAATAAGAAAGATGCTGAAATTCTAGGTGTAGCAGATGCTCAAGAGATTATTGAGACTTTTGATGACACAGAGATTGAAGCTAGGGCAAATGAACTAGCAGATAAACAGAGTAAGGGGAAAACTTCTGCACGTGAAAATGCAGAGTTTTTTAAGTTGGGTGAATACCTAACAAGCAAATTAAAAGAAAAAGAATTAGAAACCAGCGGAATAGATGTAAGTATTCTTCAAGATAAAGGGTTTAAAGAGTTTGCTAATAAGTTTAATAGCAATATGAAGATGAGCGAGATTTATGAATTGTGGGAAAAAGTAAATGAAAGTATTCCTAAAAAACCTGTAAGTACAGGGAGTTCAAAATCAACTGTACCTAATAATCAGATTAAGGAATATTACACACCTGATGAAGTGGACAAGCTTTCTAGTAAAGATTTAGATAATCCTACTATTTTTGAGAGAGTGCGTGAGTCTATGAAACGTTGGTAAAAAAGAAAGGAAGATGTAATATGAGTTACGCAAATTTTAAACCAACTGTATGGTCAAAATATATACAACATGAATTACCAAAATTCACAGTATTTAAACAGGATTGTGATTATAAATTTGAAGGAGAAGCAGGTCAAGGAAAAAGAGTTAAAATTCAAAATGTAGGTAGACCTACAGTTAAAAAGTATGTTCCAGGAAAACCAATTGATGATGCTGAAAATGTAGGAGAAACATCAGCTTATTTAGATATTGACCAATTTGATTATTTTAATTATGGAATGGATAATATTGATAAGGCACAGGCTCAAGAAGGTGTAATGGAGGCATTACAAATAGAGAGTACAAGGGCATTAGCTGAACAAGAAGATATTTTCTGTGCGACTCAAATGGCTAAGAGTGCAGGGATTAAGACAGTTTCTACTAAGATTACTACAGAAGAAGAGGCTAAGAAAGCTGTTGATGATTTATTTGTTAAGTTATGGAATAATGGAGTGAGTGCAAAAGATGATGTTACAATGTATTTAACGCCTTGGTTTTATATGTTGTTTCAAAATAAGTTAATAGAACTCAAAACAAATAATGATGATTTGATTGCTAAGGGTGTTTTAGGTTTATATAATAATGCTAAAATTAAAATGACAAATAATGCTTATAATGATGGAACAGATGATTACATTATTTTAAAAACATCTAAAGCATTTGCTTATTGTAATGGGATTGATAAGTTAAAACCTTATGAACCTGAAAAAGGTTTTGCTGAAGCTATTAAAGGTTTAAATACTTATGGTGGAAAAATGGTAAGACCAAAAGAATGTGCGGTATTAAAATGCCATCAATAATTTTTGGAAAGGAAAGGTGAAATGGTATGGATAAAGCTATAAATTCAAGTTTAGTAAGAAATGAGGCTACTGTATTGGAAAATGCAGTAGCTTTAAAAACAACAGGACTTGCGATTGATTATTCAAACAAGTCTTGTGGAAAAATATTAATTTTAATCAATAATACTGGTTCAGCAGCCAAGAAGGCTACTATTGTAAAAGGAAACTCTTTACAAGGTACAGAGGATATGGAAATCTCTGTAACAAACGGAACAACTGTTGGTGTTGTGATTGAGTCAGGTAAGTTCGAAAATGTATCTGGAGATAATAAAGGAATGGTTATTATCAAAGGAGAAGATGCTACTAGTTTAAAGGTACAAGTAGTTGAATTACCATAGTTTAAGAGGCGAATAGCCTCTTTTAATATACAAGTGAAGGTTTTAGCTAGTTCGACTCTAGCAACTTGGGAGGAATATATTATGACTTATGGAGAAAGTAAGAAACAAGTGTTGGCTTTAATTGAGGAGTACGCACCTAATATGAATGAGTTTACAGAAGACGAGGATATTGCTTTGAGATTGCCTCATTTGTTTGATTTAGCTTATCAAGAATTGGCACAAAATAAAAAGATAATAGCAAGTAAGGTGTATGCAGAGAAAGAGGAAAAAGAGGATAAGTATACTTCTTATACGTTACCTTCTGATTTATATCAAATTAAAAGTGTGTTTATGTTAGATGCAAGCAATAAAAAGTGTAATGCGGATTATTATACTTTAGGGAAAAATAAGATATACATAAATGATAATACAGAAGGTCAAACGGTATTAGAGTATTATAAGTTTCCTTTAAATATAAATGAGGAAACGGAAGATGATTTTTATTTGGAATTAGACCAAGATGCTCAAACTGCTTTGGTATATAAAGTGGCAAGTGATATTTTGAAGACAGACCCTAGTAGTGATTATACAGCTTTTGCTACAGAGTATCAAAGGGTGTTGCAAATGTTGGATAATAGGAAGAATATTCCAAGTGTTACTTTAAAAGAATATCAATTTGATGAAGAGCAAAGTGAATTTGATATATAGGGGGGTAATATGGCAACAGGGATTAAGAGAGTATATACAAATTTTAGTGGTGTGGATTTTTTAGAGGAGTCAAGTCTTGTTTCGATTACAAGAAGTCCAGATGCTTTGAATGTTTGGAAGAATTATGAGGATACGCAAGGTGCTTGTATAGAGACTAGACCTGGTTTTAGAAAATTGGCACAGATTGGTGAGAAAATTAATGGATTATATATTTATGATAGTAATATTGCTATTGTACATAGTAAGACAAAGTTATTTGAATGGAATAATTTTCCGAATGAACCAAATGAACAATCTTTAAAAGAACTTTATAATGACATGAATGATAGGAAAAGTTGTTTTAATAGGACAGATTCAGAGAAGAAGTTATATATTAATGATGGTAAGAATTATTTGGTATATGATGGGATGGAAGTTAAAAAGGTGTCAGAAGATAAGCCTGTTATTCCAAGAACGACAATTAGTAGGAAGGCAGGAAATATGGGTGGTGGAGAGCTATTAGAAGATGTGAATTTGCTAACTCCTAAGAGGACAAATAGTTTTTTGGCAGATGGAGAGGCAAAAGATTTTTATTTAGATGCTCAAGTAATTGATGATGAAATGGTTACAGCAATTGTAAATGATATAGAGAGGGTTGAGAATATAGATTTTACAGTTGATAGGGAAAAAGGAAAGATTACATTTAAGGAGGTTCCTTCTAAACCTAATCTAAGTGGTGAAGATAATGTGTTTGTTACGTTTTCTAAAACTATTGTAGGGTATGAAGACAGAATTGCAAAGTGTACAAATGTGATTTTGTTTGATAATCGATTGTTTTTTACAGGTAATCCTAAGTATCCAAATGCTATTTTCCATTCTGAAAGGGCGAATCCTCAATATATTTCTGATTTGAATTATTACGAAGATGGTTCAAGTGATAGTGCAATTACTGGTATGACTGTTGGTAATAATATTTTATGGGTGTTTAAGAATTTAGATCAAAATAATGCTAATGTGTTTTATCATGAGCCGACAACTGATTTAGAGTATGGAAGGATTTATCCAAGTAAACAGGGAAATGTTAGTGTTGGTTGTTATGCAGGGAGTACGAATTTTCAAGATGATATTGTATATTTAAGCAGATATGGGTTAGAAGGAATTAGTACAGAGAAGATAGATAGTAGGCAAGTTATAGCTCATAGGAGTTCGTTGGTTGATGTTAAGATGACAAATGAGAATGATTATTCTGATGCTAGTATGGTGAGTTGGAAAGGGTACTTGTGTATATTAGTAGATGGTAGAATTTATTTAGCAGATAGTAGGCAGAAGTATGCAAAACTAGATAGTTTTGAGTATGAATGGTTTTATTGGGATATAGGTACTGCTAATCCTAATGTTTTAAAAGAATATAATGATTGTTTATATATAGGAGCTAATGATGGCTCTATTTTTGTTGTTGAAGGAACAAATGATAATGGAAAGACTATTTTAAGTTATTGGACAACGCCTATGGATAATTTTAGTTTTGAGAACCAATTGAAAACAACGAATAAGAGAGGTGGAATTGCAAAGATTAAGACGATTCCAAATGGAATGATAAAGATTGCAAGAAAAACGGATAAATCACCTAAATATAAATATACGACTCAAAAGTCAGCAAATGGTTTTGATTTTGCTAATTTAGATTTTACTAATTTTAGTTTTGTTACTTCTAATAAATCTTATTTGATTTATAAGATTAAAGAAAAGAAGATTGTTGAATTATCTATTAAATTTTATAGTGATGAAAAGGACAAACCGTTTGGTTTATATAGTTCTACAATTGAGGCTTTTGCAGGTGGTTATGTTAAGAAATAATAGAGGGAGGAATGAAAATGAGTTTACCAGTGTGTACAGTAAATACTAATAATATTCAGAATTTGTCAGATTCTCCTGCTCTAGCTCCAAATGAGTTGAAGCAGACGTTTGATAAGTCAAGTAAGGATTTAAAAGATTATTTGAACGAAATTTTGTTGCCAGCAGTGGAGAAGTTAGTTAGGGATGAGAAAGCTAATTTGGAAATAGCAATTAATAATAAGATATTGGCAGATAATAAGAAAAAATATCATGTAGGAAAGATTATAATGAGTACAGATAATACAAATCCAAGTGAGTATTTGGGATTTGGGACATGGGTTCTTTGGGGTAATGGTAAAGTACCTGTTGGTGTAGATACTAATGATACTGATTTTAATACAGTAGAAAAAACAGGTGGAGAAAAGAAACATAAATTAACAATAAAAGAAATGCCAAAACATAGATTTGGGGTAGGTAGTAGAGGCTCTACAAGTGGGGCAGCTTTAGCAGCGGCTGGAAATGCCATAGGAATGGAATTTTTAGGAGATAGAGTATATAGTCAATATTTTACAGAATATTTAGGTAGTAATGAAGAACATAATAATGTTCAGCCATATATTACTTGTTATATGTGGAAAAGAACAGTCTAAATGAAAGGAGAAGTTTATGGCAGGTTATGAAGATTTAGATAATATGGTCAAAGAACAAAATAATTTATTGCAACAACAAGAAGAAAAACAAAATGATATTATCAATCAACAAACTCAAATGCAAGTTGATGAATTGAATAGAGAGAAAGAGAAGTTAGCAAAAGAAACGGATAAGACTACACAAGGGCTATATGCTAGTTGGCAAAAACAGACTAATCAGTATGGGGCTGGTATGGAGCAATTGGCTCAGCAAGGTTTGGCTAATTCTGGCTATGCTGAAAGTACGAAAACGGCTCTTTATAATACGTATCAAAAAAGTGTTACAGATACTTTGAATAATTCGAAGGACTTATATGCTGATTATAATTTTAAGATTCAACAAGCTAGGCAAAATGGAAGTATTCAACAGGCTCAGTCTGCATTGGAGTTATATGCTCAGAGGGTGCAATTGTTAACACAAAATTATGAACTAAGACAAAATAGAGAGAAATATTTATATCAACAAGAGCGTGATAAGGTTTCTGACCAACAATGGCAAAAGAGTTTTGATGAACAGGTAAGACAAAATGAGTTAGAAAATCAATGGAAACAACAACAGTTTGATTATCAGAAACAAAGGGATGCTGTGGCTGATAGTCAGTGGCAACAACAGTTTAATCTTTCAAAAAAAAACTCTAGTTCGGGTAGGTCATCTAGTAAAAAGGCAAGTTCTGGAAGTTTAAAGGTAAGTGATGGCAGTGGTTCTTATGAACAGGATTATGAAAAAATGTATGATCAAATGTTGTTAGCTCAAGAAGTAGCTTCTAAATTTGCCAATAATGCTAAAGATGCTATTTATAATGCAATAAAAAGAAGGTAATTTATAATAAAGGAGTAGCTATGGATATAAGAAAATTATCTGAGGAAGAAAGAAAAAAGTATATTGATGGGTTTAAACAATACATTGCAAATAGAAATGGTAGTGATAGTATTGAAAATAATCAATTTGTAAATAGTATGGTTAATAATGCTTCTTATGATGCAATTAATAATACATCAACAAGAAGAGATTATAGTAATTATAATACAACTTGGAATAGGGTTCAAAATATAGCAAATGATAATTTAAATCGTTTTAGTAATATGCAAAATATACTGGATAGAAATACACGAAATGAGATGGTTAAACCACTTGAAGATTATACGAATAGAAAGAGACAGTCTATGCAAAGTATTTCTAATGCTATTCAAGAGAAGAAGAAACAAGAAGATAAGCAGAAAGAAGAGAATGAGAAGTTAAAAAGTCAAGTTAATGAACAATTTAGGAAAAAGAATCATTCGACAGTAGACCAAAATCAAAATAAAATGTATGAAAATCCAAAGGCAAATATTAAGCTGGCAAATAATGAAGAAGTAGAAAATGCAAATTTAAAGAGAATAGATACAGCTCAATTTTTTAAAACAAAACAAGATGCTGAAACAGGAAATGTACTTGGATATATTACAGATAAAATATCAACAGGTGTTCAAAGTGCAGGAGATAGTATATTGAATTTGTATGCAACTGATATGTTAAGAAATAATGAAAATGTTAGAAAAATAGGAAAATTTTTAAATGAAGAAGGTATAGATGAAAGAATTGATGAAGGAAATAAAAGGATTTTAGAAACAATCAATAATACTAATTATCAAGCTAAAAAGACAGGGATTAGTTTGTCAGAACAGGATTTTTCAGAAGGAATACAAACATTAGGAAATGCTACAGAAAGCGTGGGAGCAATGGCTCCTTCTTTAGCGATTGGTGCATTCAATCCAACTGCAGGATTAGCAGTTACTGGGATAACAGCTTCAGGAAGTGCTATGAAGCAAGCATTAGATGAAGGGGCAACACCAGAACAAGCACAAAGAGCAGGAGTATTAAAAGGAGCAGTAGAAGTGGCGACAGAAAAATTATTTGGTGGTGTGAAGTTTTTTGGTAAGGGTACTTTAGATGATATATTTACTGATAAGGTATTAGATAAAGTATCTTCACGAATTGGAAAGTTTGCTGTTCGACAAGGATATGATATTGCAGGAGAAACAATTGAAGAAAATATCTCAAATATAGCAGGATATGGAATTGATAAGTTAGTATTAAATAAAGATTTGCCTACTTTAAAACAAATGTTAGAAGATGCGGATGAAACAACGAAAACTACTATATTGTCAACATTGATATTGAAATCTTTAGGGGCACCTATAAATAGTAATAGTTTAGAGGTTAACAATTTAACTGATAAACAAAAACAAGATATTCAAAAAATAGAAAAAATGTTACAAGATAATGATAATTTGAGTCAAAATAATCTAAATTTGCAACAAAACATTACCAATAATCAAATTAATCCACAAACTGGGCAAATTATTAATCAAGAAAATAAATTAGCTCAAAATGGAAATATAGAGCAAATAGACAATAGTCTTGCAAATAATAAGCAAGTAGTATATAATAATGTTGAAAGTGAAGGTGGGATAGATGGAAGAGAAATCAAGGAGTATGAGAGAAGAATTATTGATAGAGGGGACAGGTTATACGAGGAAAAAGAAAATATCCAAAATAGAGAATACAACTGGAAAGAATACAACGAATGGGAACAATCAATCAAACCAATCTCAGAAAATAATCTTACCACTAAAGAAAAACAGTTAATAGATGTAGCTAAAACCGAACATAATAAGAATATATTAATATATGATGAAAATGAAAATAATAATAAATATTCAGCAGGAGCCTCAAAAACAACAAAAGACAAAATTGTTGTAAGTAGACAACAAGCGGAGATTTTTGGCTTAGAAAAAATGATAGACCATGAAACAGTTGAAAGTGATATAATTTATAATGAAATAGCAAGAGATATATTAGAACCAGTAAAAGATATAATAATAAATGACAATAACTTTGAATTGCAAAGAGAAAAGTTTTGGGAAGGACAAGGCTCAAATATACCTTCTGATGAACTTATAGCAAAAGATATTATATGTGATAGATTTTCAGAAATTAGAAAAGGAGAAAATTTAGATTATGAAAATGTATTAACGAATGCTTCTAATTCTATAATAGATGGGGCTTTAAATAATTATTATAAACAAGTGTATGGAAAAGAACTAGTCAATGCTAGTTCTTTTGATTTGCAGTCAAACAATACAATACAAGTTGATAACGTACAACAAGATATGAATATAAATAAAAAAATCACTAGACACGATACTATACAGAAATATAGAAGTTTAGCAAAAGAAAATATAAAAAACATAGCTACATGGAAGGATAAATCAAATGGATTAAAGTATCAATTAGAAACAATGGAAAGAAATATGTATGATATTATTCCGAATAGAGCCGAAGCAAAGAAAATGATTGACACATATTTTGAGCCAATACATGAAGCAGAAGCTAATAAGCAAAGATTTATTAATAAATACAATGAACAAATTAAAGAGTATAAGCTTAATAAATATGAATCAGAAGCAGTTCAAGTATTAGGAGAATATAAATATAATCCTTCTTTTAAAACAAATGGTGTTGACAAAAACAATAAAACGATTTTAGGCAAAGTAAATGAAAATATCAAAAAAGGAAGAGTCGATAAACAAAAAGTTGATGAAGCAATTGAGATTTTTAGAAATATATATGATGAATTGTTTGAAATAGAAAATAATACATTAAGGGAATATGGATATCAAGAAAAACCATATAGGAAAGGATATTTTCCACATTTTATAGATGATGTACCAACTACAAAAGTTGATAAAGTATTAGACAAGTTAGGTTTTAAAGTTGATAGAAGAGCATTGCCAACTGATATTGCTGGAATAACGGAACAGTTTGTACCTGGTAAAACATGGAACAGGAGTGCATTAGAAAGAAAAGGTAATAAAACGGACTATAATGCTTTAAAGGGATTTGATACATATATTCAACAAGCATCAGATAACATATTCCATACAGAGAACATTCAAAAATTAAGAGGATTGGAGAATGAAATAAGATATCAATATTCTGATAAGGGAATACAAGAAAGAATAGATGAGATATTGTCAAATGAGACATTATTTCAAGAAGAAAAACAAGATTTAATAGACAAAATATTTACACAGGCTAATAATCCAATGCCTAATTTAGTTACAGAATTAAGAAGATATACGAATGCTTTAGCTAATAAAAAAAGTGAAGCGGATAGAAGTACCGAACAAACAGTAGGAAGGCAGTTTTATAATACAATAAATGCAATAGAAAATAGATTTGGTGCTAATGCGGTTGGACTTAATATAGGTAGTGCGATAACAAATTTTATTCCTATTACACAAGCATATTCACAGGTAAATACAAAAAATATGGGAAGAGCATTTATAGATACTGTCAAATCATATGTAAAAAATGATGGTTTTGTGAATGAATCTACTTTTTTGACTAATCGTTTAAATCAATCTGAAAAACTATATAAAACTAGTTTAGAAAAAATTAGTGATAAAACAAGTTTTTTATTTAATACAATTGATGAAGTGACTTCAAATGTGATTGTTAGAGGAAAGTATCTGGAGAATATTAGTAAAGGAATGAACAAAATAGAAGCTATAAAAAATGCGGATAGGTTTGCAGCTAATATAATGGCAGATAGGAGCAAAGGGGCATTACCGACCAAGTTTGAAGAAAAAAATCCATTAACAAAAATGTTTACACAATTTCAATTAGAGGTTAATAATCAGTACAGGTATATGTTTAAAGATATTCCAAGAGATTTAAAAGATAAAGGAATAGGACAGATAACATTAGCTTTTTTTAAGATGTTTATAGGGGCATGGCTATACAATGAGGCAAGTGAAGAAGTTACTGGAAGAAAATCAGCATTTAGTCCAATAGATTTAGCTATTTCTTCATACGACAACATTACAGATGAGGATAAGACAACTTATGACAAAATGACCAGTGTTGCAACGGAAATAGGGCAACAAGCACCTTTTGTTGGTGGATTATTAGGTGGTGGAAGAGTTCCAGTAAATGGAGCAATTCCTAATATGGGAAATTTAGTTAAAGCTAGCACAGGATTAGCAACAGGAGAAATGGATTTTAAAAAAGCTAAGGAAACAATAGGAAAAGAACTTTCTAAGCCTTTATATTATATTTTACCACCATTTGGGGGTGGACAGATGAAAAAAACGATAGAAGGAATAGAAACAGTAAAAAATGGTGGAAGTTATGGTGTTGATGATAAAGGCGAAAAAATATTGAAATTTCCAATAGAAAATAAAAGCAATACTAATTATATCAAGGCTGGAATTTTCGGAAAATATGCTTTAGAAGAGGCAAAAGACTATTCTGATAGAGAATATAAATCTCTTAATGCAAAACAAACAAAAATTTATGAGGAAACAAAATTGCCATATAAACAATTACTAGATTATATTGACAAAGGATTAAAAAAGAAAGAAGATAAAATACAATATATAAATTCTAAAAATATGAATGAGCAACAAAAATGGGGAATATATAAATATGATATTTTTAGCAATAAAGAAAGAGAAGATGGAACTTCAGAATTGAGTGATATAGAATATATAGTCTCTAACGGAATAAGTAAAGGAGAGTTTATAAAAATATATAATAAGGCACAAGAAAAAAATATTGATGTTCCTAAGGCAGATGAGTATAAGTTAATGAAAGAAAATGGAATAAGTTTAAATAGTTACGTAGATTATAATATAAAGATAAAGAATAAAGTAAAAGAAAAAAGAGATACTGGAGAAATAAAAGAAGAACAACAATTAAAAAGTAAAGATAAAATACAAGTATTATTAGACTCTAATTATTCTAGTAAGGAAAAGACTGCAATATACGAAAATTACATAAGGACAAAACCAAAAGATAATGAGGCAGATATATTCAAGTTACTTAAAGATTCAAATATTAATATTAACGAATATCTGAAATATGAACAACAAGAGTTTGAAAGTGATATAGAAGATGATGGGACTGAGAAAGGAAAAGCGGTTACTGGTAGCAAAAAAGAAAAAGTTTATGAGTATGTAAATAATATGAAGATTGCAAGAGAACAAAAAATATTAATTTTGGGAAAACAATATAAATTAAATTATCAGTCAGAAAAAATGGAATTATTTAATTATATAAATAATATACAAGGACAAACCAAAAAAGAAAAGCTAGAAATATTTAAAAAATATGACAAAAATTTTGTTATTTATAAAGATGGGACAATAAGTTTGAAGTAGAAATAGAATAATATAAAAAAATAGATTTATCAGCATATTTCGACATTTTTTTTGCTTTTATGTGTGGTATTATTTAACAGGGTGATAGAATGAAAGAGATATTAGACAGTTTACCATTTAATTCATATAATGATTTATTTAATGCTGTAAAGGAAGGAAAAGCTATAATAAAGTTATTAAGAAGTGATTGTAGTCAAATTGCTGGTATAAGGCATCCTTATTTTTCAACTTTAGGAATGTATATGGGATTTTTAATAACAATAATTTTTTTAATATTTTTTAGTATTAAAATTAGCAATTATTGGTTATTATTACTCATACCTGTTAATTTTATTTTAAGTATGATAATTGCATATATACGAAAGTTGAAAATATTAGCATGGTGTGTTTTAATTATAGATTTGTTTATATTTAAGTTGCCAGTTTTTATTTTTATAATTTGCTTAGACATAATATGTATACAAGTTTTCGACAATATTTGGTGGAATAGAATTTATAAACAAGCTATTATTGAATTAGAACATAATGAAGAAGCTTTTTTATGGTCATGGCATAGATGTGGATTATCTATAGAGGATTGTTATGGGAATGTTTATAGCAAATTTAATGAAATAGTTAAAAATGAAAAGAATATAACTTTAGATAAGTATGTGGAGTTATCTAACATTGTTATGAAAGGTTTAAATGTTGAAAATATTGATGAAGCAATAGAAAAGACCTATGGTTTTTATAAAGAACAAGGAATTGATGTGGAAAGAGTAGAGATAGACAATCAAAATAAATTTAAAACATTGTCTGAATTAGTAATGTTAGGTCTTGATACAAATAGCATTGATGAAGCTATACAACAAACAAAAGAATTTTACAATAATCAGGAGAATAAAGAAGAAAATCAAGTTAATTAAAAGGGGCTGTAAAAAAGTCCCTTTTATTATATGAAAGGAGGAAACCTCTATGGACATAGAATTTACAAGAGGAGATACTCAATTTTTAAAATTTCAACTCAAAGATTTAGAGGGAAATAAGATTGAGTTAACAGATGAAGATAGACTATATTTTACTGTTAAACAGAATCAACATAGTAAGAAGATTTTAATTCAAAAGAAATATCCAAGTAGTATTGAATATACTGATGGATATTTTTATTTTACTTTAAATTCTATTGATACATCTAATTTAGCATATGGGACTTATCAGTATGATATAGAATTAAAGTCTAGTGATTTTGTTAAAACTTTAGGATTAGGAACAATTACAGTAACAGAAGAAATTACACATAGGAGGGATGAGTAATATGTCAAATTATACAGAAATTGAAATTAGTGATTTAACTCTTGCTTTTTTAAGAGGAGAAAAAGGAGAAGCGGGAACAGATGGAAAGGATGGTTTGTCTGCTTATGAGGTAGCAGTTCAAAATGGTTTTACTGGGACAGAAGAAGAATGGCTAGAGTCTTTAAGAGGTGAAGAAGGAGCTAGTGGAATGGTAGGATTTGAAGTTAGGGATGGTTATTTGTTTGCGATTTCAGAAAATTCTGAAAATATAAATAAGTTTAAAATTAAAGATGGGCATATGATAGTGACAATATAAGGAGGTTAAAAGTGGAAAGGAATTTAGGGAGAGTACAAGGCTTAAGTGGTTATGAAATAGCGGTAAAAAATGGGTTTACTGGAACAGAACAAGAATGGTTAGTAACTTTGAGGGGAGAAAAAGGAGAGAAAGGGGAAAAAGGAGATACTGGTATTTATGATGATACAGAATTGAAAAATAAAATCATAAATGTAGAAAATCTTATTGGAGATGTTAATGCAAAATATACTGATATAAATGAAAGAATTAATGTTTTAGAAAGTAAAAGTGCTAGTCATATATATGGTGTTAAAAGAAATATAGAAATTTCAGATCCTGCTTGGGAAAGAATCGAAGATAGTATAGGGTTGGTAGCAAATGCTACACATGATGGAACAGAAGTCAAAAATGATTTTGATAATATTTATCCGTGGTCAGATATAATAAGTTATAACTACGATACACAAGCACAAAGAATAACAGCTTTTTATGGAGAACCAACTTTTAAGTTTGATGGAACAAATGGCGAAGTAATGACAAGATTTCCTGAATTTTGGTATAAAAGAGAACAAAAGTTAGAAGAAGATGGAAATACTTATGAATATGTTTATATTGCAGATGGTAAGGTAGAAGGTTTTATAAAATCGGAACAGTTTAGCTTAGCAAGATATCCAAGTTTTATTGATGAACCAAAACAAGAAATTCATTCAAAAAGTGGTGTCAAAGGTTCGACCAATATAAATGTTGATATTTTAAGAAATTACACCAAAGCATTAGGAAATAAGTTTTGTTTAATGGATTGGCATTATTTTTTAATACAACTGCTTTTTTTGGTTGAATATGCGAATTATAATTCACAAGAGATTTTAGGACAAGGTACTACAGCTTTACAAGAAATAGCTACAAATGGAGAATGTGATAGTTTAGAAATGAAGTCAGGTTGTTTAATTGACGATGGGTATCATTCTGTTATTTATCGAGGAATTGAAAATGTTTTTGGGAATTTAGCACAGATTCTTGAAGGAGTAATGAAAGGAAAGATTCGTTACAATTCTCAAGAATATGGTCTTGATTATACAGAGGGAACTTATAATGAGCTAAGTTATGAAGTAACAGGAATACGTGGTTTTATAAAAGAGTTAGGATATGATATTAACAATCCTATTATTCAAATGCCAAAAACAGTTTCAAGAAACGCAAGTTCGAGTACTTACATTACTGATAGTTGGTCTTCTTATGATATTTCGGTTGAAGGAGATATATCAGTAATATGCGTAGGTGTTTATTATCAAGCAAGTAGTATTCCTACAAATGGTTTATGGTCATATAGTTTTTTATATTCGACAAAAACAGGAGTTGGATCAAGATTTCTTTTAAATAAGTAAGATTAAGGAGGTAAAAAATGAGAACAGAAAGTAATATAAAACCAACTAAATTTATAATAGAACATATTAAAAATGAGAAAGTAATTGTTTCTTTTTTTGATAATATTCAAGAACAAGAAGATATGTTCTATTATGATATGTACAAAATGATACTTAACAATAGACCTAATTTAGCAGAAGATATAGAAAATAATTATGATACATGGTTACAATTTGCTAAAGATTTAGAATACGAGAAATTGGCAAAAGAAGTTAGATTGAAGAGGGACGAGTTATTAAATGAAACAGATTGGACACAAGTTACAGATACAGTTTTAAGCTTAGTAAAACAAGAAGAATATAAAGTATATAGACAACAATTAAGAGATATTACAAAGCAAGAAGGATTTCCATATAAAGTTAGTTTTCCATTGGAACCATCTAAATATGGAAATATGAATAACAATAAAGGAGGCTAGAAATGGAAATAGATTTAGGAAGAGTACAAGGGTTGTCTGCTTATGAGGTAACAGTTGAAAATGGTTTTACTGGAACAGAAGAAGAATGGTTAGAGTCTTTGAAGGGAGAAAATGGTATAAAGGGACAAGATGGAAAGTCTGCGTATGAATTGGCAGTGAGTAATGGTTTTGCTGGAACAGAGCAAGATTGGTTATTATCTTTAAAGGGACAGAAGGGAGAAAAGGGAGAACAGGGATTACAAGGAGAAAGAGGGATTAAAGGAGAAGCTTTTACTTTTTCTGATTTTACACAAGAACAATTAGAACAGCTAAAAGGTGAAAAGGGGGATTCTTTTGTTTTTGAGGATTTAACAGAAGATCAAATAGCTTTATTAAAATATGATGATTCTAAAATACAAAAAGAAATTTCAGAATTAATCGTGGAAGATAAAACATTAAGAGAAACAATAAACAATGTAATTCCATTAGTGTCTGATATTGGAGAAAATATAACTTTAAAAGGAACAATAGAAACTAGATTTAAGAAACTAGAAATTTTGGGAAATAGTTGGCAAGAAGAGAATATTTCTTTGCCAAAACAGATATATAATTGTGAAAATAGTATTAATATAAAAATTGCAAATAACATAGATAATACAGATATAAATTATAAAGAGCAAGATTTTATATTTCCATTAAAAAAGCCATTGATGAAAGGAAGTTATTTAGCAGATGATAAAATATACCATACTAGAAAACAAATAGAACTAGATGGAACAGAAAATGGGTGGACAGCGGTTCAAAATTCCGATAAAAGTATTAGATTTGTATTAAATATAAATAATATAAAAGCAAATCCACCTTATGCACAAGATACTATACCAACTATAATGTGTAGTCATTTTAAGACTACAAATAATTATGAGATGTATGAAAATGCGGAAGAAGGAATTGCAGTGCATAATAGTTCTAATCAACTTATGATACATGATAAGAGGTTTTTAACTGTTGAAGAATTAAAAACATATTTAAGGCAACAAAAAGAAAATGAAATACCTGTTATTGTTGAGTATGATTTAATACAAGCAGAGGAAGAAGAATATGACCAAGAGCAACAAATAATTTATAAAGAAATAAAGAATACAGCTAAATCTTATGAAAAAAATACTTATGTGTTTAGTACAAGTGAGGTATCACCTATTTTTAAAGTAGAAGCATTAGTAGATATAATTAAAATCAAGCAAGAGACAATTTCTGAAATAAAAGAATATGTTTTTAATAATTACGCAAGTAAGAATGAATTAGAAGGGATTAATAGTATATTAGACAACATCAATGGGGAGGTGGTTTAGTTGGCGACAGCGGAGAAGTTAAACTATTTGCTAGAAACGAAAAAACAAATAAAGGATGCGATTATA